>JALOQG010000366.1 GCA_025453505.1 Myxococcota bacterium
CCGCGAGACGCTGCGGCGACTCGAAGAGCACGAGCGTCTCCGGGCGGTCGCGCAGGCGCGCGAGCAGGCGATCGCGCTCCCCGACCTTGCGCGGCAGGAAGCCGAGGAACGTGAAGGACGCCGCCGGGAGGCCCGAGGCGACCAGTGCGGCGAGCGGCGCCGATGCGCCCGGGATGGGCACGACGGCGTGACCCGCCTCGATCGCCGCGGCGACCAGACGCGCGCCGGGATCGGAGACGAGCGGCGTACCGGCATCCGATACCAGCGCGACCTGCTGGCCGTCTGCGAGCGCCGCCAGCACCTCCGCGATGCGCGCCTCCTCGTTGTGTTCGTGCAGCGATCGCGGCCGCGCGCCGATCGCGTGGCGGTCCAGCAGGACGCGCGTGCGGCGCGTGTCCTCGGCGTAGATCCGATCGGCCTCGCGCAGCACGCGCAGCGCACGCAGCGTCACGTCCTCGAGATTGCCGATCGGCGTCGCGACGAGATGGAGCGTCCCCAAAGCGCGGCGATGCTAGCTTCGCCGCGCTCGCCCCGGTCCCGCGGAGCGGACACGATGCAGCGGCGAGATCCCTCGGGAGCGGAAGGCGCGAGCGGCGAATCCAGCCGGCGCGCGCTCGGCATCGAAGGCGAGGCGCGCGCGGCCGCGCATCTCGAGATGCGCGGCTATCGGATCCTCGCGCGCAATGCGCGCGCGGGGCGCGTCGAGATCGATCTCGTCGCGCTGCGCGGCCGCACGCTCGTCTTCGTCGAGGTGAAGACGCGGCGCTCGCGCAGCGCCGGAGCGCCCGAGGAGGCGGTGGATTTCCGGAAGCGCGAGCGGCTCGTACAGGGCGCCGCCGCCTGGCTCGCGACGCATCCCCGCCGCGCCGGACCGGTGCGCTTCGACGTCGTCGCGTGCGAGCGCGACGCCGCGGGGAGGTGGTCGATCCGCCACCTCGAAGCCGCGTTCGATGCGGGCGACTAGCTCTACGCCTGCGGCGCAGCCTCGGCTTCGGGAGCGGCCTCGGGCGCGGGCGCGGGCTCTTCGGGCACCAGCAGGCCCGAGAGATCGCGGATCTTCGAGCGCAGCCGCGCCTTCTTGCCGCGCAGGTCGCGCAGGTAGTAGAGGCGCGAGCGCCGCACGTGGCCGCGGCTCTTGATCTCGACCTTCTCGACCACGGGGCCCTGCACGGGGAAGATGCGCTCGACGCCGACGCCGTAGCTCACCTTGCGCACCGTGAAACTCTCGGACGAGCCGTTGCCGCGGCGGCGGATGCACACGCCTTCGAAGACCTGCGTCCGCTCCTTGTCGCCTTCCTTCACGCGCACGTGTACGCGAAGCGTGTCGCCACTGCGGAAAAGGGGCATGTCCCTGCGCGGCGCTCCCTCGATGCCATCCAACCGGTTCATCGCTCGTCCTCTCTGCCTGCCGGCCGCCCGAGATCGGGCCGGCGTCGCTGGGTCGTGTTTCGGGCCTGCTCGGCCCGCCAGCGGGCGATCGCCTGATGATCGCCCGATCGAAGTACCGCGGGAACCTCGAAGCCGCGGAATACGGCCGGCCGCGTGTAGTGCGGCCCTTCGAGCTGTCCCGTCTGGAAGGACTCGGTCTCGGCGGATTCGGGATTGCCCATGACGCCGGGGATCAGGCGGGTCACCGCCTCGATCACCGCCAGCGCGGCCACCTCGCCCCCGGCGAGCACGTAGTCCCCGATCGAAACCTCCTCGTCGATCGCCGTCTCGATGACGCGCTGATCGACCCCTTCGTACCTTCCGCACACGAGCACCAGATGCCTCTCGTGTGCCAGTTCCCGGGCCCAGCCCTGCTCGAAGCGCCGTCCCTGCGGCGAGAGCAGCATCACCCGGGCCGTTCGATCCTTTCCCCTCGGACCCGCCAGCGCCTCGATCGCGTCGACCAGGGGCTCGGGCCGCATCACCATTCCGGGACCGCCGCCGTAGGGCGTGTCGTCCACCGTCCGGTGGCGGTCGCTCGTCCAATCGCGCAGGTCGTGGAGCCGCAGATCGACGATCCCGGCGCTGCACGCCGCTCCCAGCAACGCGGTGGTTCGAAACGGCTCGAACAAACCCGGGAAGATCGTCACCACGTCGATCCGGATGCCGTCACTCCGCACGGGGCAGGAGTCCTTCCGGAACCTCGATCACGATGCGGCGTGCCGCGACGTCCACTTCCCGGAGCAGGGCCTGCGCCACCGGCAGGAGCAGCTCCCGACCTTTCTGATCCTCCACCACGAGGACGTCGTGCGCCCCCGCATCCCAGAGTTCCCGCACGGTGCCGAGCGTTCGTCCGTCGCTCGCGAAGACCGTGCATCCGATCCATTCGAACCAGTAGTGCTCGCCGGGCGGAAGCGGTTCGAGATCCGCCGTCTCGACCATCGCGAGGAGACCCGCCAGCGCCTCTGCACCGTCGCGTGTCCCGACGCCCTTCAGCGAAACCCGAATCTCCTTGTCGCGGCCCGGCGCGGCCCGTTCCACTTCGTACCAGCGCGAACCCGGATCGCCGGCCTCGCGGCCCAGCGCGATCCGCTTCGCGCGCATCAGATTGCCCGGACCCTCTCCCAACCAGCGGACGCGCAGCTCGCCGTGCGTCCCGTGTGCTCCGGCGACGGCGCCGAGCACGATCTTCTCAGTCGATGATCTCGAGTCGATAGTCGGCCCCCGAGCGCGACGCGGCGAGCACCAGCCGCATCGCCTTGGCGACGCGACCCTGCCGGCCGATCACGCGGCCGCGATCTTCCTGGGCGGTCTCGAGTTCGAGCAGACGCGGCTCCGGCTCGCGCACGTTGACGGCTTCGCGATCGCCGACGATGCCCTTGGCGATGTAGGCGACGAGTTCGGCGGCCTGGCTCGCCATCTCAGGTGTTTCCCGTGAACGCGGAGCGGCGCTGCTGCTCGCGCAAGAGTGCGTTCACGGCGTCGCTCACCTGCGCGCCCTTCTTCACCCACGCGCCGATCTTCTCGGCGTCGAGCGCGATCTGCTTCGGGGTGGTGACGGGGTTGTAGGTGCCGAGATACTCGAGCGGGCGACCGTCGCGCCGCGCGCGGCGATCGATTGCGACGACCGAGTAGAAGGGACGCTTCTTCGCACCGGCGCGCGAGAGCCGAATCGTGACCATGCGTGGACGCTCCGAGATGAAAACGAGGGGAGATGGAAAGCTGAGGCCCGGCGCACACCTGGCGCCGGTCGAAAGCGGCCGCGCAATCTAGGCGAACCCCGCCGGGGGAGCAAGCACTGCGGCCAAGTTCGCAGCGGGGCTCAGGAGCGTTCGAGCCCCAGACGCCGGCGCTCCTTCGCCTCGGAGCACTTCGGACAGGCGTAGAGCTCGCGATGCGGCGTCTGGAGGCGGTCGTAGTCCTGATCGAGCGCGATACGCCGCACGCTCTGCGCGCTCTCGCCGCAGAAGTCGCAGTGCAGGCCCACCGAGCCGCGCGAAGCGGAAGAATTGGGGCTCATGCTGGGTTCCTCCGGGCGCTCTCGCGGGCCGCAACCTAGCCCACGAAGAGGCGAAGGTCCGTCGGGGCGGCGTCTCCGAGCTCGCGACGCAGCGCCGCGAGGATCTGGGTGCGCTGGAGCTGAAGCTCGTTGCACCAGACGCTGGAGTCGACCCTGGCCTCGAGCGTCGTGCCCCGCAC
>JALOQG010000367.1 GCA_025453505.1 Myxococcota bacterium
AGCACGACGTCGCCCTCGGCGACGCGAAACGTCGAGCGCGTATCGGCGGACATCGGCCCCTCGAGCCAGGTGCAGGTTCCGCACTCGTACTCGTAGACGTAGCTCTTGTCGGTGACGCCGCTGCCCGGATCGAAGGGGAGTACGGGGCCCGTGCCCGGATCGTCGAGCCAGTCGGTCCAGGTCGAGAGGTGGAAGAACGCCTCGTCGTTCAGCGGATCGGGCTCGGGGATGAACTGGCCCGGCGGGAGATTCGGATCGAAGTACGCGGCGACGGGGCCCGGCGTCAAGAACGCGCGACCGCCGCCGCGCACGCCGCCGTCGAACTCGTGGGTGACGTCGACGACGCCGAACGCGAAGAGATCTCCATCCCACGCGACGAGATCCAGGTCTGCGTACTGGGTCCAGCCCGGAACCGCCTCTTCGGGCGGCGGTCCGGCAGGCGCCGCACCGAGGAGCGGACCGGCGAGTGCGAGTAGCGCGAGCGCCCGCCGGGAACGGATCTGCGGGAGATTCTGCAACACGCTTTGCCTGCCTCGACTTCTGCTCGATGCCACGACCTGTCCCGACCCGCGACGACTTCGGCGCGCAGAGACGCATTCTACCCGCCCTCCCTTCGTTCCGAAGCCCGCATCGCGCCTCAGCAACGGCGCAGTCGGCGATCCCGTTGTCGACGTCCAACGAGGCGAGCAAGGCCGAGAAGCACCGGCAACTCCCCTCCGAGTCCACAAGCTCGCGATTCCATCGTCGTCGAAACCGTCGTCCAGGACCCGAGCTGGATCAACGTTCGATGAAGGCATCCAGCGTCACTGGCAGCGACGCCAACGCAGAGTGCATCGAGAGGCCGCGGTCACGGTCACTCGAGCGTCCAGGTCCCGGTCGCTCGGATCGCTTCGTACATCGCATCGGGCGCGAGGTCGGCGCCGTTCGGCCAGGACACGGCTCCGAGTACCAGCGTCACGCGTTCGAAGACCTTCGGATCGCGCAAGGCCTCGAAGACGGTGCCATCGACTTCGGACTTCGCGAGGAACGCACGCAGGTCGACCTCACCGCTCAGGCCGTCCACGAAGGTCACTCGGAGTCTCGCATCCGGCAGTGCCTGCACGCTCGTCAGCCGCCAGGCGACGGTGTGGCGAATCGGCGGGTCTACCGGAGCGGCGGGATCGGGTTCGGGGGCTGAAGTCTGCGACATAGCTCCCAATCCTCCATGAGTTCGTCGCGATGTTCCGCTGCCCACTCCAGGACCAGCGCCATGGCCCGCCGCGGCAGTGAGCCATGCAGGACTCTCAAGTCCCGGAGATCGATCTGCGCCTCGTGCTCGGCGTACAGCGCGTGGAAATGGGGCGGCGCATGGTCGTTCCAGAACATCTGGATGACGATGCCATAGAAGACGCTGATCGTCGGCATCCTTCCCTCTCCGTGTTCTCCCCCTGACTCTCTTCTCAGCAGCAGCGTGGCTGGTGATCGTCCGTCTTCTGGATGTGTTCCCGCGCGGTCTTCGGATCCGCGAGCGCCGGGGCGGCGAACCCGAGGAATCCCCGCGTGAAGCCGCGCAGCGCGGCGAGCATCTCGCGCACGCGCGTCACGAGGCGGCTCCCTGCGCGCCCGGGACTGCGTCGCGGCGCGCGCGCAGCGTCTTCCACCACGTGCGGGCGGCGTCGAGGACGACGATCGCGACCAGCGCCATGAAGAGCGCGCAGATGCCGGCGTCGAGCTGCGCGTTGAAGATCAGCGCGCGCGTCTCGCGCAGCTTCTCGACGGGGATCGCGCCGCTCGCGATCTGCGCCGACAGGTACTCGGCCTGCGCCCAGAAGCCGATGCGGCGATCTTCGTGGAAGATCTTCATCCACCCGGCGCTCATCGTGACGGTCAGCAGCCACGCGAGCGGCAGCGCCGGAGCGATCGCCCAGAGCGGGCGCGCCGACTTGATCAGGATCGTCGTCGCCAGCGCGAGCGCAGTCGCCGCGAGCAACTGGTTCGCGATGCCGAAGAGCGGCCACAGCGAGTTGATGCCGCCGAGCGGATCGACGACGCCCTGATACAGGAAGTAGCCCCACGCCGTGACGATCAGGCCCGACGCCAGCAGGTTCGCCGGAAGCGACGAAGTCTCGCCGAGCTTCGGGTGCACGCGTCCGAGCAGGTCCTGCACCATGAAGCGGCCGACGCGCGTGCCGGCGTCGAGCGTGGTCAGGATGAAGAGCGCCTCGAACATGATCGCGAAGTGGTACCAGAGCGATTTCAGCGCCGGACCGCCGAGCACGCTCGCGAAGATCTCCGCCATGCCGACGGCGAGGCTCGGCGCGCCGCCCGTGCGCGAGAGCAGCGTGCTCTCGCCGACGTCGCGCGTCAGCTGCTCGAACGCGATCGGATCGAACGCGAAGCCCCAGCCGCGGATCGTCTCGGCCGCCTGCGCGATCGTCGTGCCGATCGCGGCCGGCGGCGAGTTGATCGCGAAGTAGGTGCCGGGATCCATCACGGCGGCGGAGAGCAGCGCCATGATCGCGACGAAGCTCTCCATGAGCATCGCGCCGTAGCCGATCATGCGCGCGTCGCTCTCCTTGTCGAGCAGCTTCGGCGTCGTGCCGCTCGCGATCAGCGCGTGGAAGCCGGACATCGCGCCGCACGCGATCGTGATGAACGCGAACGGGAAGACCGGGCCGGCGAAGACGGGACCGGAGCCGTCGATGAAGCGCGTCAGCGCGGGGAGTTGCACGGGCGGCGCGGCGATCGCGAGACCGATCGCCAGCAGTGCGACGGTGCCGAGCTTCACGAACGCAGAGAGATAGTCGCGCGGCGCGAGCAGCAGCCACACCGGCAGCACGCTCGCGACGAAGCCGTAGATCACCAGCGCGAGCGCGAGCGTCGGCTTGCCGAGGTCGAAGTACGGGCGCAGCGTCGCGCTCTCGCCGACCCAGCGCCCCGCGACCACCGCGAAGAGCACCAGCGCGACACCGCCGAGGCTCGCCTCGAGCACGCGGCCGGGACGCACGTACATCATGTACGCGCCCATCAGCAGCGCGATCGGGATGGTCGCGGCGACGGTCGAGGTCGCCCACGGGCTGCCGTACATCGCGTTCACGACCACGAGCCCGAGCACGCCGATCAGGATCACCATGATCGCGAGCACGCCGACGAGCGCGGCGGCGCCGCCGACCGGGCCGATCTCTTCGCGCACCATCTGGCCGAGCGACTTGCCGTCGCGCCGCATCGAGCCGACCAGGATCGTCATGTCCTGCACGGCGCCGCCGAGCACGACGCCGGCCAGGATGTAGAGCGTGCCGGGCAGGAAGCCGAACTGCGCGGCGAGGATCGGTCCGACGAGCGGACCCGGGCCCGCGATCGCCGCGAAGTGATGGCCGAACACGACCCACTTGTTGGTGGGGATGAAGTCCTTGCCGTCGGCGAGACGATGGGCCGGCGTCAGGCGCGCGTCGTCGAGCGCGAACGCGTGCGCCGCGAGCGCCTTCGAGTAGAAGCGATATCCGATCGCGTAGACGCAGAGCGCCGCGACGAGGAACCACGCACTCGAGATCGGCTCGCCGCGCGTGATCGCGATCACGCCGAGCGCTCCCGCGCCGAGCACCGCGAC
>JALOQG010000368.1 GCA_025453505.1 Myxococcota bacterium
GCGCACTTCACGATGTTCTGCGCGCTGGTCACGGCGGCCGTCACGATGTGGATCTTCGCCTCGAGGCGCACGCCGCTCATGCCGAGCGGCTCGCGGATCCCGTCCTGTTCGTCGATGATGAATTCCTGCGGGATCACGTGGATCACTTCGCGATCCATCGGGATCGCCACCGCCTTGGCGGCGTCGATCACGCGGCGCACGTCGCCCTCCGACACTTCGTGGTCCTTCACCGCGACGATGCCGTGCGAGTTGAAGCCGCGGATGTGGCCGCCCGCGATGCCGGCATACACCGACGAGATCTCGCAGTCGCCCATCAACTCCGCCTCTTCGACGGCGTGCTTGATCGAGTCCACGGTCGCGTCGATGTCGACGACGACGCCCTTGCGCAGTCCCTTCGACGGATGCGTTCCGATGCCGACCACGTCCACACCGTCTTCGGTGCGCTCCGCCACGATGGCGCAGATCTTGGTCGTGCCGATGTCGAGACCGACGATCAGATCGTCCTTGCGTGCCATTCCTCTCACCCCCTCGAAGGAAGCCCCCGGTGTCAGCCGGAACGGCCTCCGGTTGCGGGCACCGGCGCCCCCACGCCGGTCGCCTTGCCCGACGCTTTCACGTCGGAGCCCGTCGACCCGGAGTCCGGGGCGACGGGCCGTAGCACCACCTGCTCCGCGAAGCGGAGGTCGATCTCGCGCGCCTCGCCGGCATCCGGCTCGCTGGCGAGCAGCCGGACCAGCCGCGCGAGCTTCGGCGCCGGATCGCTCGCGCCGAGCACGATGCGCGCGGGCACGCCCGCCACCCGCAGCGCAGGCACCGCGTTCGGATCCTCGCCGTCGAGAGCGATCTCGATGCCGGTGAAGCCGGCCGCGGTTGCCGCGCGCGCGAGCGCGACGCCTTGCGCGAGCACGGGATCGCGCCGGTCGCGCGGCGCCGGCTCCGCGACGACCAGATGCGGCAGCGACGCCCACTCCGCGCCGATCGCGTCGGCGAACGGCAATCCATCCGCGTCCACCAGCGAGGGCGTCTCGCCGAGCGCGATCACGACTGCGGCGGGTGCGTACTCGCGCACGCGCGCGACCGCCGCGTCGGGCGCGAGGCGCGCGACGGCGGCGTCGGCGATCCACGGATGCGCTTCGAGGCGCGCGGCGATCTCGTCGGGCGTGAGCGGCTCGGGCGCATCGGCGGGCAGTACCGCCTGGGCGAGCGCCGACGGATCGACGCGTCGTGCGCCCTCGATCTCGAGCCGGCGCAACGTGAAGAGATCCGGCCGCGAGCGGACCCACCGGAGGGCTACGGTCTCCGTGACGGCGAGGCCGAGCGCGAAGCACGTCGCCGTGCAGATCGGCACTCCCCATTGCACCCAGGTGCGGCGGCGTTCGTCGCTGCCCTGCTGACGGCGGAAGCGATCGCGCGAGCGCTCGAGCGCCTCGCGGCGCTCTTCCCAGGTCGGGCGCAGCCCGTCCGCCTTGCCGCGTCGCCACCAGCCGCGCACTAGGCCTCCCTCCCGACGATCGTCACTTCCGGCTCGAGCTCGATGCCGCTGCGTGTGCGGACTTCGGCGCGCGCGCGATCGATCAACGCGAGCACGTCGGCCGCGCGCGCACCGCCCGTGTTGACGATGAAGTTCGCGTGCACCGACGAGATCTGCGCGCCCCCGTGCGCGACGCCCTTGAGACCTGCGAGTTCGATCAGCCGGCCCGCATGCTCGCCCGGCGGATTCTTGAACACGGAGCCGCACGACGGCTGATCGATCGGCTGCGTCGCGCGGCGATGCGCGAGGTGGCGGTCCACCTCGGCGCGCACGGCCTCGCGCTCGACCGGCACCAGCTGGAAGCGCGCGGAGACGACGACGGATCCCGGCGGCAGACCGCGGACGCCACGGTAGACGAAGCGCAGCTCCGAGCGGTCGACCGTCTGGCGGCCGCTCGGCGTCGCGATCTCGACGTCGAGCACGCGCGCGCCGACCTCGCGGTCCGGGATGCCGGCGTTCATCGCCACCCAGCCGCCGACGCTGCCGGGAATGCCCGCGGCGAACTCGAGTCCGCCGAGCCCGCGGTCGAGACACAGACGCGTGACCTGGGAGTGCGACACGCCGGCCTCGGCGCGCAGCACGTGGCCGCGATCGACCTCGATCCCGCGCAGCTTCTGCGTGCGCAACGCGACGCCGGGGAGTCCACCGTCGAGCAGCAGCGTGTTGAAGCCGCCGCCGAGCACGTGCAACGGCAGCTCGTGCGCCGCACACAGTGCGACCAGAGCCTCGACTTCGGCGACCGACTCGGGTGTCGCCAACGCATCGGCGGGTCCGCCGACGCCGAGCGAGGTGTGGCGCGCGAGCGAAGCGCCGAACGCGACGCGCGGACCGAGCAGGTCCGTGAGCGACGCGCGCGCCTTGGCGCCGATCGCCGTCACGTCGTCGGCTCCCCGGCGAGCGCCGCGAGCAGCTTGGGGCCGAGCGACGACACGTTTCCGGCGCCGAGCGTGATCACGAGGTCGCCGGGGCGCAGATCGGGGACGAGCGCGGCGGCCACCGCGTCGAGTTCGGCGACGAAGCGCACGTCGCGCTGGCCGTGGGCGCGGATCGCTTCGGCGAGGTGCGCGGAATCGACGCCCGGGATCTTGTCCTCGCCGGCAGCGTAGACCTCCGCGAGCAGCAGCAGGTCCGCCTGGTGGAAGGCGGTCGCGAACTCGTCGAAGAGATGCTGCGTGCGCGTGTAGCGATGCGGCTGGAAGACGACGACCACGCGGCCCTCGTGGACCTGGCGCGCGGCTGCGAGCGTCGCGCGGATCTCGGCGGGGTGATGCCCGTAGTCGTCGACGACCTGGACGCCGCGCGCCTCGCCCTTGCGCTCGAAGCGGCGTTCGATGCCGGGAAAGGTCGCGAGGGCGGCGGCCGCGGCCGCGAAGGGCACTTCGAGCTCGTGCGCGACGGCCAGCGTCGCGAGCGCGTTCTGCACGTTGTGTTCGCCGGCCAGCGCCACGCGGGCGCTGCCCAACGGCTCGCCGCGCCTGCGCACGGCGAACGACGTGCCGTTCGTCGCGATGGAGACGTCGCTCGCGACCCAATCCGCCTGCGGCGAGAAGCCGTACGTCACGGTGCGGCGCGTCATGCGCGGCAGGATCGCCTGCACGCCCGGGTGATCGAGGCAGAGCACGCCGAGACCCCAGAACGGCACCCGATTCGCGAACGACACGAACGCGTCGTAGAGCGCCTCGACGCTGCCGTAGTGGTCCATGTGCTCGGGGTCGATGTTGGTGACGACCGCGATGATGGGCGCGAGGCGCAGGAACGAACCATCGCTCTCGTCGGCCTCGGCGATCAGAAGGGCGCCTCCGCCGAGGCGCGCTCCGGTTCGTTCGCTCTGCAACACACGTCCGCCGATGACGGCGGTGGGGTCGAGCCCGGCGGCGTGCAGCACGTGCGCGATCAGGGACGTCGTCGTCGTCTTGCCGTGGGAGCCGCCGACCGCCACCCCATCCTTGAGTCGCATCAGCTCCGCGAGCATCTCGGCGCGCGGGATCACCGGGATCTTCTTGCGCTCGGCCTCGAGCAGCTCGGGATTGTTCGGCCGCACCGCCGACGAGATTGTTCGGCCGCACCGCCGACGAGTAGACCACGACGTCGGCATCCCCGACGTGTTCGCCCGCGTGGCCGATCGCGACCTCGACGCCGAGACCGCGGAGCCGCGCGACGGTCGGCCCCTCGCGCAGGTCCGTTCCCGTCACGCGATAGCCCTGACCGGCCAGCAACTCGGCGATGCCGCACATGCCGATGCCGCCGATGCCGACGAAGTGGACGCGCTGGATGCGGCGAAACATCAGGGAGCTCCCGCCTTCGGTGCGCGCGGCGCCGCGGCGGCCACCGCAGCTGCGGGATCGAGGAGCGCGCGCGCGCTCCGCACGATCGCGGCAGCGGCGTCCGGCCGCGCGAGCGATCGCGCGGCGCTGCCCATCGACACGAGCG
>JALOQG010000369.1 GCA_025453505.1 Myxococcota bacterium
CCGGATTCTAGCAGATCCTCGCTCAGCGCATTGCCGGCGTCGCACCGGCCCGCGGAGCATGCCCATGACCGCGAACGAGACGCGCGATTGCCTCGACCCGTGGCTCAACGGATTCATCCAGTACAACGGCGACGTCGTGCCGTGCTGCTACATCCGCGTCGTCTGGGGGAACGTCCACCGCAACACCGCGCACGAGATCTTCGAGTCCGAGCCGGCACGCGAGCTTCGGCGGCGGCTGCTGAGCGGCGAGCTCGAGGGCGCGTGTGTGTTCTGCCCGTTCCGGCCGATGACGACCATCGCCACCTTGCGCGCGAGAGTCGAGAAGATCTTCGATGCGAGCGCCGAGCACCCGGTCGAAGATCCGCGCTGAGCGAGGCCGTTGCCGTCCGCCTGGGAGCGCTCCCCACGCGGGAATCTCGGGTTGGCGAAGCGGGTTCGATCCACTATCGATTCCCCGTCGAATCCGTTCCGAGACTGCCGGCGCCGCTCCCGAGGTAGCACGTGGCGAAGCCCATCGATCTGCTCGCGAAGCTCTGCACGGCGCCCGGCACCGACGTCGCCCTGAGCTTCGCCCTCGACGGGACCTGCGTGAGTCCCGACGGGCGGCGCTTCCGCGCCACGAGAGGCGTGCCCGTGCTGCGAGACGAGCCGCCTCTGGCCGTGGAACACCCGACGAGCCTCGCGAGCGGCGGCGTGCCGCCCGATCGCATCGCGTACATCGAGTCTCTCTCCGGCTACACGCTGTTACTCGGTGCTGGCAACAGCAACTTCCGAAGCCCGAACGTCATCGAAGTCGAGCACGATCTGTTCCGCGACACCGACGTGGTCGCCGACGCGCACCGGCTTCCGTTCCGCTCCGGCTCCTTTCAGCTCTTCTTCGCCATGAACGTGTTCGAACACCTCGTGGATCCCGCGCGCGCTGCGGCCGAGGCGCTGCGCGTGCTCGAGCCGGGTGGGGAGATCCACATCCACACGGCCTTCCTGCAGCCCTTGCACGAGGCCCCCGCCCATTTCTACAACGCCACCGAGTTCGGCGTGCGCGCCTGGTTTCGGGACTTCGAGAACGTGGAAGTGCACGTGTCGCAGAACTTCAACCCGCTCCATTCCGTCGCGTGGATCGCGAGCGATATCCTCGCGGCGATCGAGACGCAGATCGGGAGCGCGGCTGCAAAGCAGATCGGCGCGCTGACGCTGGACGAGGTCGCGGGCTTCTGGCGACGTCAAGCCGGTTGGAACCCGCAGGCGCACGCGATCTTCGCCGCGTTGCCCGAGCCCGCGCAGCGCGCGACTGCGGCTGGCTTCGACCTGCGCGCGCGGAAGCCGAACTGATGCGCGAAGGCCGCGACCGCCGCATCAGCGTCCTCATCCCCTGCTACAACCACGCCCGCTTCGTGGGCGAGGCGATCCGCTCCGTCGCCGCGCAGCGCTGGCCCGATCTCGAGCTGATCGTCATCGATGACGGTTCCACCGACGAGAGTCCGCGCGTCGTCGAGCGGGCGCTGCAGGAGGCGTCGGCGTCGCTCACGCGCGTGGTCTTCATCGAACAGGAGAACACGGGAACGCACGGCGCACTCGCGCGCGCGATCGCCGAGTCGACCGGCGAAGTGCTGACGATCCTCAACTCGGACGATCGCTATCACCCCGACCGCCTCGAGCGCATCATGGCCGCGGCGCCGCTGCGCGGGGACTTCCTGGCGTTCTCGTCCGTCACGCTGATCGACGCCGCGGGATCGCCGATGGCCCCCGAGTCCGAGACGGCGCGCGGCTACCGGCACGCGCTCTACGAGGCGTCGCGCTGCCCGACCGTCGGTTTCGGACTGCTTCGCAACAACTTCTCCGTGACCACGGGCAATTTCGTCTTCACTCGCTCGCTCTACGAGAAGATCGGCGGCTTTCGCTCCTACCGGCTGGCGCACGATTGGGACTTCCTGCTCCAGGCACTCTGGCACGTCGAGCCGGTCTTCGTCCCCGAGCCGTTGCTCGACTACCGCACGCACGGCACCAACACGCGTCACCAGCTCGAGAACGTCGCGCTCGAGGAAGGCCAGGAGATCCTGCGCCGCTACTTCGCGCTGGCCGAGGACGGAAGCCCCGCCAATCCGCTCGCCCCGTGCGAAGAGAACTGGCCCGTCTTCTTCGATCTCTTCGTCTCCCGCTACAACAGCTGGTTCGGATGGCGCACGATTCGCGAATGGGTCGAGGACGAAGAGCGCCCCAGCCGCCGGCGCGCGACCGGCGAGAGCTGGCGTCCCTGGGATGCGTCCGTCACCGCCGATTCGGTGGAGGACTGCTACTACCTGGTCGATCCGGGCATCGACCCGGCGCGTCGCGCGGCGTTGGCCATCGCGCGCGAAGTCCTCGTCTCCGCGGCGCATCCGCTCGAGTTCGAACCCGGGGAAGGACCGGACGCGCTCGCCAGCGTCTTCGAGCGCCACGCGCACCCCATGCCGCGACTGCGGCTGCCTCCCTGGCGATCGCCGGTCGGAGCGACGAGCCCGCGGGACGACACCGAAGCCGGCGGCGCGCCCGGCGGCTCGGGCGCGACTCGCGCGAGTCGCCGCTGGCAGCTCGGACCGGTGCTCCGGTCGCGTTCGCTCGGCCGACTGAGAAGCGTGGCGACGGACGTCCGCAACCGCAGGATCATCGCGCGGTCCCGGCTCGTGCACGCGGATTTCTACCGCGAACAGTGCCGATCGCGAGGACTCCACGCGCGCGATCCCGTCCGACACTACCTGCGTACCGGTGCGGATCTGGGACTCGATCCGAATCCGCTCTTCAGCACCCGCTACTACCTCGCGCGCAATCCCGACGTTGCGGGCCGTGTGAATCCGCTCGTCCACTACCTCTTCCACGGCGATGCGGAGGGCCGCAAGCCGCATTCGCTCTTCGACCCGATGTGGTATCGCTGGGCGCACCCGGACGTCGCGCAATCCGGGCTCAACACGCTCGCGCACTATCTCGCACACGGCGCGGGCGAAGGTCGTCGCGCCCACCCGCGCTTCGACCCCGACTTCTACGTGAAGCAGCTCGGCACGCCGCTCGACCGCAGCGTCGATCTGCTCTCGCACTATGCGGTGCACGGGATCGCCAACGGGATCCCCCTCAATCGAGGCGAGGCGATCCGCGGTCGTCTCGAAACCAGCCTCACCAACGCGACTCCCGCCGAGCAGGCTCGCGTGCGCGACCGCGATCGCGATCTGCCGCGCCGGATTCGCGCCTGTCCCGCCTTCGACATCGGGATGTACCGGAGGAGCTGGGGCGGAGAGTTCGAGAACGTGGCGGACGCCGCGCGCCACTTCCTCGAGGTCGGCGCCGCCGAAGGCATCCCGCTCGGCGCCGTCGACCGCATCGAGGAGTGGCTGCACGGATTGGAAGACGTCCAGCAGGAAGGAGGCCACCCGGCCCACGCCTACCTCGGACGCGAGGATCTTCCCGGAGCGGGAGCCGGCCACCGCGTGACCCTCTACGTCAGCAGTGAGGGCAACGCCTTCTTCCGGGAGATGGCGTGCCACCTCGCCGAGGGATTCCGCGCCGCGGGAGCGGAGGCGCGCGTCG
>JALOQG010000370.1 GCA_025453505.1 Myxococcota bacterium
CGAGCCGACCCGCGACTACTGGTATCGCGGCGCGCCGGAGGACGTGAAGCAGTACGTCTACGGGCGCAAGGCGGCGTTCGACCGCGAGACCGGCATCGTGTATCGCACGAGCGACCCGCAGCGTGAGCTCTACGGGATGCTGCAGGCGCGGCTCGCTCCGGTGCTCGGCAGCGAGTTCGACATCGCGAAGGTGCCGGACGCGACGCTGCGGCGCGATCTTCAGTCGCTCGCGTCGGTGCGCGGCGCGAGCCTCGCGTGGCTGCCGGAGACGGTGTTCGTGCGCATCGACGACGCGCCCGAGGCGAGCCGCTACGTCACGCTGCTGCGCGACACCGCGCACCTGAACGTCTCGCACGTCTTCCTGGAGAAGGGCGAGCTGGTGCCGGCCGAGAACGCGCTCACGGTGGTGCCGGGCTTCATTGGCGCGTATCCGAACGCGATCTACCGCGTCACTCGCGCCGAGCTGCCCGCGCTCACGGCGGCGATCGGCGCGCTCGGGTCGGAGGCCGACTACCGCGCGCTCGCCGACCGGTACGCGATCCGGCGCACGAATCCGGCGTTCTGGGCGGCGAGCGATGCGCTCATCGACGCCTACGCGAAGCGCGCGCCCGTGGAGGCGGGGCTCTTCGATTACAACCGGCTGGAGAACCGCTGACGCCCGTGCAATCGCACGCGCCGGATCACGACGGGGTCCCCGCAATAACGTCACCGAAGCCGGCGCGCGCCACGCGTTCGCCGAGACGCTCGATGCCATCCGCCTGATCGACGATCCATCCGCGCTCCGCGTCGAGATCGGCGAGAGCGCTCTCGACGCTTCGCACCAGCCGAGGATGCACGCCCCGGCCCGTCTTCACTTCGACGGCGATGCGGCGCACACCGCGCTCGAGCACGAGATCGACTTCTGCGCCCGCGGCCGTGCGCCAGTAGAAGGCTTGCGAGCCCGTATGCGCGAATTGCTCGCGCCTCAGGATGTCTTCGATGACGAAGGTCTCCCAGCTCGCGCCGCGGACGGGGTGCGACTCCAGGTCGTCCTGCGAGGTTATGCCGAGAAGGTAATGCAGCAGGCCCGTATCACGCAGGTAGAGCTTGGGCGCCTTGGCGAGCCGCTTGCCGACGTTGCGAAAGTAAGGACGCAGCGGCCGGAGCAGAAAAGTCTGCTCGAATACCCCGAGATAGCGCTGCACCGTGTGATAGGACAGCCCGAGCGATGCGCCGAGTTGCGACGCGTTCAGGATGCCGCCTTGCCCGTGCGCGAGCATGGTGAGCAGGCGACGCGCGATCACGGGATCGGCGGAGACCCCGTACTGGGGCAGGTCGCGCTCGAGGAAGAGGCGCAGGTATGCGTCCCACCAGTCCCGCGAGTCGCCGCGCAGGGCGTCGGGGAATCCCCCGTTCAGCCACAGCTGCCTCCAGGCGACGGGCTCCGGACCGGTTCCGGCTTCGCACGCGGCGAGCGGCGCCAACTCGAGCACTGCAGCCCTGCCCGCGAGCGACTCGGCAGCACCGCGGACCAGGCCAGGCTGCGCCGACCCGAGCACCACGAATCGTCCGTTGCGGCCACGGTCCGCGTCGATCAGTCCGCGCAAGGCTGCGAAGACGCCCTCGACGGATTGCGCCTCGTCGACGATCAAGCCGCCGTGTTCGCGGCGCTCCAGCACGAAACGCGGATCCTCGGCGAGCGAAGAAGCCGTCGCCGGATCCTGGCAATCGAGGTAGGGAAACTCCGGAAACGCTGTGCGGGCCAGCGTCGTCTTGCCGACCTGCCGGGCGCCGAGGATCACGACGGCGGGGAAGCGTCGGGCGAGGTGGCGAAGCCGGTCGGCTGCGAGCCGCGCGTACATACCTTGCATATTAGAAGAGCACCTTCTAATTTACAAGGTAAGAAGCCAGGCGCCGGCGCCCGACACGCTGGCCTCAGATCAGCCCGGCCTTCTGGATCGACTCGACCGAGATCTGGATCAGCGCGGACACCTGGCCGGTCACGTCGGCGGACGCCGGGGTTGTGGCGTTGCCCGACCACACGAGCGCATTGCTCGCGGCGTCCACGAGGGTGGTGCTGGAGCCGAGGCCCTGTGTCGCGGTGGCGCCGCCCACCGGGAGCGTGATGCCCAGGCCGCCGAAGCTGAACCCGCCGCCCGAGTAGCCGCCGCCGCTGCCGCCGCCGACGCCGATCCCGACCGAAGCGCCCTGGTTCACCGCGACGACGCCGCTCGGGTTGAGTTGCATGGTCGCGATCGCGACCGCGCCGCTCGTCTGCGCCGCCGCCTTGAGCTGGTCGGGATTCGCGACGCCGCTCGGCGGAAAGTTGGGGATCGAGTAGCTCGGCGTCGCGAGCACCGCCTGCGCGCCGAGCCGCGCCACCCACTGGTCCTCGCACACGCGGCGCATGGTGTCGTCGCGGCCCTGACACACGACGAGGACGCGCTTGCCCTTGAGCGAGCCGCCCGTGAAGTTCGGGTCCCTCCACTGCGTCGTCATCTCGGTCGTCGCGCAGCCGGCGAGCGTCGCGGCGAGCGCGAGCGCCGGGAAGCAGCGTGCCGCCATCCTGAGCAAATGCCTCATCGGTTCACCTTGGAATCCGCCTGGGAAGAAGCTTGTCCGGCCGTTACTCTACCGAACTGATGCCCCGGCGGGCGCGGTGGGCGGCTCGCCCTCCTGGGTCCCGAGAGGAGAAACCGCACAGGCAGCGCCCGGTCAGGGCCCGTCCTCGACCGAACGGGCCCCGCCGCGCCGTCCGACGTCGATCCGGTCAGCCGAGGTTCGCCGCCCAGGTGTGGCCGCTCGCGCGGTAGTACGCCACGGTGCGCTCGTGCGCCGCGTCCTCCGCGACGCTCGCACCGAGAGCGCCGAATGCCGCGGCAAGCGTCCGGCGGAAATCCTGCGTCGCAGTCCCCAGCGAGCGCGCCCAGACCTGGCGGCTCGCATGATAGAAAGCGTTCGTCTTCGCCTGCGCGGTCGTCGCAAGGACGCTGGCCCCGAGCGCCTGAAACGCCTCGCCGAGCGACGCGCGAAAATCGGTCGAGGGCGAAGCTTCGCGCGCTTGCGCGGACGCTTCGCCCGCGCGCGGCGGCGCACCGTGGTGCGCAACGGAACGCCGAACGTGCCGGCGGACGATGGTGAGCGTGCGGCGGGAAGTCGTGCTGATCGTGGGCTGCATGGCTGTTCTCCTCGAAGTCTCGGTCGATACGGCGCGGATCCGCTGTGGTCCCGCGTGCCGCTGGCGTTGCCGGAACCCATGCTAGGTCGCGAACGTATCGACCCGATTTCGGGTCGCGCACGATTTGTTGCTGCAAGAGATGCCCGCAGGTAATCGGGGCAGGACGGCGCTGACGCGCTCCGCGAGTCGACTCGCGATGCAGTGCGCAAGGCGGAGCGAGAGCCGCCGGCCTCGCGCGGGCGACGCCCCCCGTCGGCCCGCAAGCGCCCCCGCGCTCCGCGCCGGTCAGCGCTTCGTCAGCAGCGCGGCGAGCTCCGCGCCTTGCAGGATCCGGATCCGGTTCTCGGCCGCGAACGCCGCCGCGGTGCCGCTCACTTCACCCGTCGCGACGTGTTCGCGCAGCGGCTCGATTCCAGTGCGCGCCGCTTTCCAGCGTTTGCCGCTCAAGAGGGTCGTGCGGCCCGCCTTCACGAGTTCGAAGTCGGCGTCGTTGCCTTCGAGCCGCGTCACCTTGTAGCCGTCGCGGCGGAACGCTGCCTCCGCAGCGCCGGAGAACTCCGCCCACGACATCGTGCGCACGGCGTCGAGCGTCTCGGCGACGCGCGAAGCGCTCGGCGCGCGCAACTGCCGCAAGCCTGCCATGGCGCCGATCGCGAAGAACGGCAGGCCGACGAACACGGCATAAACGTCGGGGAGGAAGAACCGCGCCACGAGGAAGATGCCCACGCCGATCGCGACGCTGATCCACCACTGCGAGCGCAGCAGGATCGCGAACAGCGAGTTCTCGTGCATCTTGAGCTTCATGCCTGGCCCCGGCACGACCGGTCGTGCTTCCGGGGCCGGTTACAGGGGAGATACAAATCGGCAACCAAAACGGTCTGGAACCGGGCGCGGGCGGTGCCTACGATGAAGCCTTTCCGAGGAGGGCACACCATGCACCAGGACGCACGCGGCCACGCCGTCACGCTTTCCAACCCGGCGGCGCTCGACGCCTACGAGCGCGGGCTTCGCGCGCTTCAGACCTATCGCGGCGACCCGACGGCGCCGCTCGACGAGGCGATCGCGCTCGATCCGGGGTTCGCCGCCGCCTACGCGACCAAGGCGCTC
>JALOQG010000039.1 GCA_025453505.1 Myxococcota bacterium
CATCGCGTCGCTGACGAGCACCGGCGCGCGGCGGCCGCGCAGGTACACGGCCCCGACCAGCAGATCGCTCGTGGCGACGGCACGCTCGAGGTTGGTGCGGTTCGAGAACAACGTCCCGATCTCGCCGTGGAAGAGATCGTAGAGATATGTCAGTCGCCGCAGATCGACGTCGAGCACCGTCACCTCGGCGCCGAGCGCGTGCGCGACGCGCACCGCGTTGATGCCGACGATTCCCGCGCCCACGACGGTGACGCGTCCGCGCGGCACGCCGGGCACTCCCCCGATGAGGAGGCCCTTCCCGCCGCGGTCCTTCTGCAGCAGCGTGACGCCGATCTGGATCGCGAGACGCCCCGCGACCTCGCTCATCGGCGCCAGGACCGGGAAGGACCCGTCGGCGAGCTGGATCGTCTCGTACGCGATCGCCACGACGTCCGCGGCGCAGAGTGCCTCGGTCAACGCGCGCTCCGGCGCGAGGTGCAGATACGCGAAGAGCGTCTGGCCCGGCCGCAGGCGCCGCACCTCGGCCGCGTTCGGCTCCTTCACCTTCACGACGATCTGCGGCTCGCTCCACGCGGCATCGGTCGCGACGCAGCGGGCACCGGCGCGCTCGTAGGCCTCGTCCGGGAATCCGCTGCCGAGTCCCGCACCCCGCTCGACCAGGACCGCGTGCCCGCGCGCGACCAGTCCTCGCGCACCGTCGGGAGTCAGCCCGACGCGGAACTCGTTGTCCTTCGACTCGCGCGGAACGCCGATGTCCACGAGGAACCTCCGATCAGCCCCGGTACGCCTCGATCAGGATGTCGGCGATCTCGGGCCGCATGATCCGGGGGTCCGGTCGCTGCCCCGTGGTGAGCTGCTCGCGCACCTTGGTGCCACTGATCGCGAACGGCTTCTCGTCGGGATGGGAATCCGTGAGATCGACGCGGCCGAGCGACTCGTAGAAGGCGGCGAAGCCGATCTTGCACGGGACGAGGTGCAGCTCGCCGGGCGGCGTCTCGAAGATCTCCTGGGCGTCGAAGTCGCCCCAGATCGGCTTGCCGTCGTCGAACGGCGCGTCCGCGTGCTTGCGGCCGATGACGAGATCGCTGAAGCCGTGGTTCTGACGATAGACCGCGTGCATCAACGCCTCCTTCGGTCCGCCGTAGAACATCTTGATGTCGAGCGGCAGCACCTCGAAGACCTCGGTCAGGTCGTAGCCGACCGAGTTCCACAGGGCGACGTCCTTGTCGCCGTCGCCGAGCAGCCGGCCGTCGTGGAGCGCGCGGTAGCAGCGCATGCGCGTCGCCGCGGGGACGTCGTCGCCCTTCAGCTCGCCGACCAGCGGGTTGAGCACGACGCCCGTGAAGAAGCCCTCGCGCGTCAGCCGCTCGACGCCGGCGACGAGTGCATACTCGTGCGCGCGATGCAGCGGATTGCGCGTCTGGAACGCCAGCGCGCGCTGCCACTTCTTCTCGCGGATGAAGGCGCGCGTCATGCGCGGGGAGAAGATCGTCCACTCGGGGCGCTGCACCTGCGGCAGCGCGCGCAGCGATCCGCCGACGAGCTGGGTGCGCTCGTCGTCCTGCGCCATCCGGCCGCCCGGATGATCGAAGCGGTCGGTTCCGTACACCGCGCGGACGTACTTCGGCTTGTCCCACGCGAAGACTTCGATGCCGTCGAGCACCGCGACGAGCGCGCCGCTCTCGTCGACGAGCGCCGCCGACCCGCCCTTGGCGAGCGCGCGCGCTTCGGCGTCCGTCACGGGCAGTGACAGCGGGATGCCCCACGCATGGCGGCGTCCGCCCTGCTCCACGACGGTCTCGTCGAGCACGCGATGCCACGCCTCGCTCCCCATCGGCCCTTCGAGCGGCGAGAGCGTTCCGTCCGCCATGCGGTGCACCGTCGAAAGATCCGCGCGGTTGACGCGGATCTTCGGGAGCTTCGCCGCCTCGGCCGTCAACCTGCCGCGCATCGAGAGCGGCACGACACGATCGACGGGCTCCGCGAGGCCGCCATGCACGGGAACCAGATCCACCGACTTCTGCACCGACATCTCTCCTCGACTCCTCGTCACCAGACCGGCTGGGAAGCGTCTCCGCTCGTGACCAGCGGGCGATCACCCGTTCCGTCGAAGCGACGCACTCGCAATCGCTCCCGTTCACTGTCGTCCGTCATCACATAGGCGACGTAGGCCCCATCGGGCGACACCGCCGGACGACTCTCCTCGTCCGGACCTGCGCCGACCGACGTGCGGCCGGCGCCATCCGCGCGGATGCGAAAGATGCGCGACCCCCGGGTCGTGGTCGCGGCGTACACGATCCACGCGCCGTCGGGCGTGAAGACGGGATTCAGACCGCGCGCGATCAGCCGCGGCCGCGCCACCGGGGCGTCGAGTTCGAGCACGGCGATCGCCGTGTGGCCGTCCTCGTCCGCCGTGATGTAGGCGATGCGCGGCTCGGTCGGCGAACACGTGGGCAGGACGTCGCCCGGGCCTTCGGTCAACGGGCGCAGCCCCCCGCCATCCGGCGGCGTCGCGAGCAAGCGTCCGATGAGGCCACCCTGCGTGCGTCGCGCTTCGACCGCGACCACGCGACCGCCGGGCCCGAGGCATCCCATCGGATGTTCGTACGGCCCCGACGTGACGATCTCCGCGGTCTCGCTCGCGCGATCCCAGACGAAGAGCTGCGTCGATTCGCGCCAACGTCCCGAGAGCAGCAGCTTGCTGCGATCGGGCGACCACGCGAGCGGACGCGCTCCGGGCGGCATGCCGTGCAGCAGCTTCGCGACGCCGCTGCGCGGATCCACGAGCGCGAGGTGACCCTCGACTTCGCGCAGGCGCCGCTGCACGTCGGGCGATCCGCCGAACATCGCGTCGAGCGCCTCGAGCCGGACGACGCCTTCCTTCGGCGACGGCGTACCGCGCTTGCGCATGTCGTTCAGCGCGTCGACGCGATCGAGCGCCTGGCGCTCTTCGCGGTAGAGCACGGCGATCGGCGACGTCGGCAGCCGTTCGAGATCGACGACGCCGGGCCCCACACAGGCGGCGAGCGTCGCGGTGAGCAGCACTGCGCAGAGAACGCGGCGAACGCTCATGCGCCGTGCACCACCGAGCGGCCCACGAAACGCGCCACTCCCGGCTCGCGCCGGAAGATGGCGGGATCGACGACCTTGCCCGCGACGACCGCGACGACCAGATGGTCGGCGCGAGGAAACGGGAAGAGCGGCTGGTCCGCGAAGTCCTGATCCATCTCGGAAAAATACGCGCCGGCTTCGACGTGCGAGTGATAGACGCAGGTGATGCGCTCGCCGCGGGCGACGGCCTCGTCCTCGGCGCGTAGGTAGTCCTGCTCGTTCATGTAGAAGCCCTGCGTGCCGTCGCGCGGATACGAGGCGGGATCGAGCTGGTGCTGCCGTGTCATCTCGTTGCGACATCGCACGACGCGGAGGAACGGCGCCGCGTCGGCGCCCGTGATGAGGCCACAGCACTCCTCGGGCTCGGCCTCGCGCGCGTGCGCGAAGACCTCGTTCAGGATCGCAGCGGGTACGGGCACGGGCTCGAGATCCGGATCGACTTCGATGCGGCCGCGCACGGCGGGCATTCTAGGCGAGTCGCCCCGCGGGCGCGAACGACGGTTCTGGATCTCGCCGCTCGCCGTTGGCTCGCTACGCGGGAAGTTCTGGGTCTCGCCGCTCGCCGTTGGCTCGCTACGCGGGAAGTGGGCCGATCGAGCGCGTGTCCCGCTACGTTGGTCGGCGTGCGGAACGAAGACGAGCGGTTGATCCGGCCCGACGGGCTCGTGATCCGAGGCCTGCGCCACACGCGGGGCTGGTCGCTGCGCGATCTCTCGGCCGCGATCTCCGAAGCCCACGAATCTGCGACTGGTCTGCCGGTGCGGCTCGCGCCGCGGCTGCTCTCGTCCGTGGAAGAGCGCAACGCGCTGATCTCGTACGCGACACTGTGTTGGATCGGATCGGGCCTCGACTGCAATCCGGTCGAGATCCTGCTCGAGGATCCGCCCGGCGTACCGAGCGCCGCCCCGTAGCTCAGATGTAGTACATCCCCGAATCGGGCTCGGCGCGTTCCACGGCGCGACGCGCGGCCTCGCGGCACAGCGCCTCGAGCGTCGTCTCGGCCAGCGCGTTCGCGAAGCGCTCCGCGAGCTGCGGCCACAGGAAGTCGGGCCGGTGCGGCGCGACGACGCCGCCAGGCTCGGCCGAGAGCCATTCCGCGGGACCGCCTTCGACGGCCTCGACCGCCTGTCGCAGCGTGATCTCGGCGGCGGAGCGCGCGAGCCGATAGCCGCCGCCCGGGCCGCGCTTGCCCTGCACGAGCCCTGCGCGGCGCAGGCGCTGGAAGATCTGCTCGAGATAACGCGCCGGGATGCCCTGACGCTGACCGATCACGCGCACCTGGATCGGCACGCCGCGCTCGTTGTATGCGAGATCGAAGAGCCCGCAGATCGCGTACTGGGCTTGGAGGGAAACGCGCATCGACGCGCCGATCATGCAAGACACGGCTCGCCGTCGCCAACGGATCCGGGTACGATGCGAACTCCTCCCCCCCCCGTCGCGCACGAGGCGGTCCTCCCCGCCTCCGTCGCCTCCCGAATCGTCCCTCTGGTCCACGACCGGAGCGCGTCGATCTCGCGGGGGAGGAATGCTCCGTGTCGATCCCGCTCCCGGACCCCGCCACCGCCGGCGTCGCGCGGGGCGTCTCGGCCCTGCTCGGCGCGCTGCGCACGCGCGAAGGACTGCGCGAGGCCTTCCGCCATCACGAGATCCTGCCGGAGCGCGCGGCGCTGCTGGCGCCGCTGCCCGATGCCTATGCAGGGCTCGCGGAGGGTCTGGCGCGGCGCGGCATCCGGTCGCTCTATCAGCATCAGGCGCGCGCCCTCGAACGCCTCGACGCGGGCGCCGACGTCGTGCTCGCCACGCCGACCGCGAGCGGCAAGACGCTCGTCTACAACCTCCCGGTGCTGCGCGCGATCGCCGCGGGCGAGGCCGGCCACGCGCTCTACGTGTTCCCGCTCAAGGCGCTCGAGCGCGACCAGCGCGATCGGCTCGAGGCCGACGTACGCGCGCTCGGCCTGCCCAGCGAGGGCGTCGTCGAGATCTACGACGGCGACACGCCCACCGGCAAGCGCAAGAAGATCCGCGAGGCGCCGCCGCGCGTGCTGGTGACGACGCCCGACATGCTGCACATGGGCATCCTCCCGATGCACGCGGCGTGGAAACACTTCTTCGCGTCGCTGCGCTGGATCGTCGTGGACGAGCTGCACACCTATCGCGGCGTCTTCGGCGCGCACGTGTCGCAGGTGCTGCGGCGTCTGCTGCGGATCGCCGCCCATCACGGCGCCCGTCCGCAGCTCGTCGGCGCCTCGGCGACGATCGCCAATCCCGCCGAGCTGGCGAGCCGGCTCTCGGGACGTCCCTGCGAGGTGATCGAGGCAGACGGCGCGCCCCGCCCGCGCCGACACGTGGTGCTGATGAATCCCGCCGGATCGCCGCACACCGCGGCTGCGAAGCTGTTTCGCGCCTCGCTCGAACTCGGTCTGCGCACGATCGCCTTCACCAAGGCGCGCCGCGTGACCGAACTGATCCACACCTGGGTGGTCGAAGCGGAGCCGCGTCTGCGCGATCGCGTCTCGTCGTATCGCGCCGGCTTCCTGCCCGAGGAGCGCCGCGAGATCGAGGCGAAGCTCTTCTCGGGCGCGCTCGCAGGCGTCATCTCGACCTCGGCGCTCGAGATGGGCATCGACGTCGGCGGACTCGACGTGTGCATCCTGGTCGGATACCCGGGCTCGCAGATGGCGACCTGGCAGCGCGCCGGCCGCGTCGGGCGTGCGCAGGAAGGCGTCGTGATCCTGGTCGCGCAGCCGGACGCGCTCGACCAGTACCTCGTCGCGCACCCGCGCATGCTCTTCGAGCGCGAGTTCGAGCACGCGGTCGTCGATCCGCTCAACGTCGAGATCGCCGCCGCGCACCTGCCCTGCGCCGCCGACGAGATCCCGCTGCGCACGGACGAGACGTGGCTCGCCGAGGCCGGCGTGCGCGCCAACGTCGATTCGATCGAGGAACGCGGGCGGCTGCTGCGCAGCGAAGCCGGCGGCGAGTGGTTCGCGGCGCGCCGCCGCCCGCACCGCGACGTCGACCTGCGCCAGGCCGGCGCCAGCTACGCGATCGAAGTCGATCTCGGGCAGGAGAAGCCGGTCGAGATCGGCACGATCGGCTCGGGACGCGTTCTCGCCGAGTGTCACGAGGGGGCCGTGTACCTGCACCGCGGCCGGCAATATCTGGTGAGTGAACTCGACCTCGAGGACAAGCGCGTCCGCGTGCGCGCCGTCGACGCGTCGTGGTTCACGCGCTCGCTCTCGGAGAAGGAGACCGAGATCCTCTCGCGCGATGCGGCGCGGCCGGCCGGTCACTTCCGGCTGGTGCGCGGTCGCCTGCGCGTCACGACGCGCATCACCGGCTTCGAGCGGCGCCGCGTGCAGGGCCAGGAGCTGCTCGGCACCGAGCCGCTCGATCTGCCGCCGACCTCGATCGAGACGACCGGCATCTGGCTCGAGATCCCCGACGAGATCCCCGCGGCGCTGCGCGCGGCAGGCTTGCACCCGATGGGCGGCCTGCACGCGGTCGAACACGCGGTGCTCTCGCTCTTCCCGCTCTTCGCGCTCTGCGACCGCCACGACGTCGGCGGCATCACGACGCTCGCGCACGCGCAGGTCGGCCGCGCGGCGATCTTCCTCTACGACGGCGCGCCGGGGGGCATGGGACTCGCGACGAGCCTGTGGGAGCGCGTCGAGACGCTGCTCGAGACGACGCTCGAGCGCGTGCGCGAGTGCCCCTGCGAAGAGGGCTGCCCCGCGTGCGTCCACTCGCCGAAGTGCGGCAGCGGCAACCGGCCGATCGACAAAGCCGCCGCGGTCCGCGCACTCGGGCTACTGCTCGCGCACGAGCCGCTGCCGCACGCGGCGCGCGAGTCCGCGCCCGCCACGCCGATCGCGCCCGTCGCGCCGCCGGCGGCTGGCGTCGCGCCGCGCCTTCTCTTCCTCGACATCGAAACACAGAAGAGCGCCGAGGAGGTCGGCGGCTGGCACAACGCGCATCTCATGCGCGTCGCGCTGGCCGTCACCTGGGATTCGTCGCAGGAGCGCTTCGAGACCTGGCGCGAGCGCGACGTCTCGGCCCTACTCGCGCGGCTCGGCGAGGCCGACCTCGTCGTCGGATTCAACGTGCGCCGCTTCGACTACGAGGTGCTGCGCGGTTACACCGAGAAGGATCTCGACGCGCTCGTCACCTTCGACGTCCTCGACGCGATCCGCGATCGCATCGGATTCCGGCTGCCCCTCGGCCATCTCGCCGAGGAGAATCTCGGGGAGGCGAAGGGTGCGGACGGACTCCAAGCGCTCGCATGGTGGAGGGAGGGCCGCATCGACGAGATCGAGCGCTACTGCCGGCGCGACGTCGAGCTGCTGCGCAAGCTCTTCGAGCGCTCGCTTGAGCAGGGCTTCCTGCTCTTCCGGTCGCGCGACGGCGAGCGGCTGCGGATCCCGACTCCGTGGACGCTCGCGGCGCTGCTCGAGACGGCGCGCGCGCGCCAGGGCGAGGGGCTCAGTGGATCCGGGCGCCGCGCTGGCGCATCCGGCCCTCGAGGATCTCGAAGTACAGGTGCACGAGGACGTGGCGCAGTTCCGGTGGCAGCGCCTCGATGAGGGTGCGCGCAGTGGCGGCGTCGGCGAGGCAGAGGACCTCGCCGAGCACGGCCTCGAGTTCCCCCCGGTGGGCGACCACGACGTCGCGCAGTGCGCCGGGATCCTGATCGAGCGCGGCCTCGATCGTGTCCGGTTCGAAGAGCAGGTGCAGTCCGCGTTCCCCGAGCAGGAAAATGCCGTCGCCTTGCATCGGCCGTCGCTCCCGAGCGGCCCTGCGGTCCACTTGGGGGTATCGGCACCCGCCGGCATCGCCTTGAAGACCGGTTGCTACGTTGCGCGCGTGCTGGTGCGCGCCGAGTCCATCGCCTGCCGAGTTGCCGGTCGGATGCTCTTTGCAGACGTGGATCTCGAAGTCCGCGCGGGCGACCGCATCGGCCTCGTCGGCCCGAACGGCGCCGGCAAGAGCACGCTGCTGCGGATCCTCGCGGGCGACCAGGAGCCGGACGCGGGCGCCGTGCATCGCTCGCGGCGGGTGCGCGTCGGGCGGCTCCGGCAGGAAGTCCATCCGGACCCGGCGGGCACGGTCGGCGCCGAGGTCGCGACGGCCCTCTCGCACCTGGACGAACTCGAGCGGGCCTACGGCGCCGTCGAGGCCGAAATCGAAGCGGCGGGCCGCGAGGGACACGAGCCGCCCGAGGCGCTCGCCGCGCAGTGGGACGAACTGCGTGCGCGCTTCGACGCGGCGGGCGGCTTCGAGCGCGATGCGCGCATCGGCCGCGTGCTGGCGGGGCTCGGGTTCGCCACGGGCGATCGCGACAAGCCGCTCGCGAGTCTGTCGGGCGGTTGGAGGATGCGCGTCGAGCTGGCGAAGCTGTTGCTCTCCGAGCCCGAGGTGCTGCTGCTCGACGAGCCGACCAATCACCTCGACCTGCCGGCGATCGAGTGGCTCGAAGAGTTCCTCGAGGCCTATGGAGGCGCGGTCGTCGCCGTGTCGCACGACCGCTCCTTCCTGCGCCGCCACGTGGGGCGCGTCGCGGATCTCTCGGGCGGCACGCTGACCTGCTGGCCCTTCGGCTACGACCGCTATCTCGCCGCGCGCGAGGAGCGCATCCTGCAGGCGCGCGCGGCCGAACAGGAGTACCAGCGCAAGCGCGCCGAGGTCGAGCGATTCGTCGAGCGCTTCCGCGCCAAGGCCAGCAAGGCGAAGCAGGCACAGAGCCGCGTGAAGCTGCTCGAACGCATGGACCGCGAGCGCGGCCCGGCCCTGCCGAAGCGCACGAAGCGGATGCGCCTGCACGTTCCCGAGCCGGCGCGCGCGGGAGAATCGGTGCTGCTCCTCGAGGGCGTGTCGCAGCGCTATGGCGAGCGCGTCGTCTACGAGCAGCTCGACTTCGAGCTGCGCCGCGGGGAACGCGTCGCGCTGGTCGGGCCGAACGGCGCGGGCAAGTCCACGCTGCTGCGCATCGCGGCCGGACGCATTCCGCTCGAGCGCGGCGCGCGGCGCCTCGGTCACAACGTCCGCGTGGTGTTCTACGCGCAGCACCAGCTCGAGTCGCTCGACCCCGCGCGCAGCGTCCTCGGCGAGCTCGAGTCGATCGCGACCACCGCGGACGTGCCGCGCCTGCGCGACCACCTCGGCGCATTCCTGTTCTCGGGCGACGACGTCGAGAAGCGGGTCGCGGTGCTCTCGGGCGGCGAGAAGGCGCGCCTCGCGCTCGCCAAGCTCTTCCTGCGCCCCGCGAACTTCCTGGTGCTCGACGAGCCGACCAACCACCTCGACATCGAGGCCTGCGAAGTGCTGGAGGACGCGCTGCGCGCCTACGCCGGCACCGTGCTGTTCGTCTCGCACGACCGTACGCTCGTCAACGCCGCCGCGACGCGTGTCGTCGAGGTGCGCGCGGGCCAGCTGCGCAGCTTCTCCGGCGGCTACGACGACTACCTGCGCGCGATCGAATCGGCGGCCTCGAGCGCGATCGGCTCGTCGGACGCTGCGGCGGTTCCCGCTGCGGCGCCTGCCGTGTCGCATCAGCATTCTCGCGAGCGGCGTCGCGCCGCAGAACGCAATGCGCGGGAGATCGCAAAACTCGAGGCGGCGATCGCGGTGCAGGAGCAGGAACTCGCAGAACTGGAGCGGCGCATGACCGAGCCCGACGCCTACCGCGACGGAAGCCGCATGCGCGCGCTCGAAGGCGAGCGATCCACGCTGCGTGCCTCGCTGGAGGCGCACTACGAACGCTGGTCGGCGCTCTCGGAGGAATCGGCCGAGGGCGAGGCGAGCGCGTAGCGCGTGCGCGTCGCCCTCGTACACGACTGGCTCACCGGCTTGCGCGGCGGCGAACGCGTGCTCGACGAGCTCGCGCAGCTCTTCCCGGACGCCGACCTCTACACGCTCGTGCACGTCCCGGGCTCGACCACGCCGCGGATCGACGCGCTGCGCATCCACGCCAGCCCGCTGCAGCGCTGGTCCGGCTCGGCGCGGCACTATCGCGAGCTGCTCCCGCTCCTGCCCTGGGCCGTCCGTCAGCTTCGCATCGACGGCTACGACCTCGTCGTCTCGGTGCACCACGCGATGGCCAAGTCCGCGCGCATCGCGCCCGGGACGCCGCACCTCTGCTATTGCCTGACGCCGATGCGCTACGCGTGGGACGCCGTCGACGTCTACCTGGGCCGTGGCCTGCGACGCGCCGCCGCGGCGCCGCTCCTGGCCGCGCTGCGCCGCTTCGACCGCGCCAGCGCCGGCCCCGAACGCGTGAGCCGCATGGTCGCGATCTCCGAGTACGTGCGCGAACGCGTGCGCCGCCACTGGGGACGCGACGCCTCCATCGTGTACCCGCCCGTGGACGTCGAGACCTTCCGGCCGGACGGCCGCCCGCCCGACGACTTCTTCCTGCTCGTGGGCGCCTTCGTTCCCTACAAGCGCGCCGATCTGGCGATCGAGACTTTCGCGCGACTCGGCCGGCGTCTCGTCGTCGTGGGCGACGGACCCTTGCGCGAAGCGCTCGCGCGCCGCGTGCCCCGCAACGTCGAGCTGCTCGGCCGTGTGTCCGAAACGGAGCTCGCATCGCTCTACGCGCGGTGTCGCGCCCTCGTGTATCCACAGGAAGAGGACTTCGGCATCGCGGCCCTCGAGGCGCAGGCGTGTGGACGGCCGGTCATCGCATTCGCGCGGGGCGGTGCGCGCGAAACGGTTCGGCCCCTCTCGGGTCCGCCCGACTCGGCCGCGCGAGCCACCGGAGTCTGGTTCGACGCACAGACTCCCGACTCGCTCGCCGCTGCCATCGCGCACTTCGAGGACGCCGAGCCCTGGTTCGACGCCAAGCTGATCCGCTCCCACGCGGAGCGCTTCTCCTCGGCGCGCTTCCGGGACGAGTTCCAGCGCGAGGTGCAGGCGTTGCTCGAGGCGAGCGGCCACGAGCCGGACGCTGCGAGGTAGCCGCCCGATGCAGGTTCCGATGCTCGATCTCCGGGCGCAGCACGCGGCGCTCCGCGACGCGATCCGCGCCGCAATCGAACGCGTCTTCGAGACTCAAGTCTTCATCCTCGGGCCGGAGGTCGTGGCGCTCGAGCGCGAGATCGCGGACTACTGCGAGACCCGCTTCGCGGTCGGCTGCTCTTCCGGCTCGGACGCGTTGCTTCTGGCGCTGCAGGCCCTGGACGTCGGGCCGGGCGACGAGGTGGTGTGTCCGTCCTTCACGTTCTTCGCAACCGCCGGCTCGGTCGCCCGGCTGGGCGCCACGCCGGTCTTCGTGGACATCGACCCGGCGACCTGCACACTCGATCCGGATGCGACGCGGCGTGCGGCGGCGCAGTGCCGGCGTCTCCGAGCGATCGTTCCGGTGCACCTGTATGGACGCGCGGCCGACCTGGACGCGCTGCTCGCCGTGGCGGACGAGCGCGGCGTCCCGCTGGTCGAGGACGCGGCCCAGGCGATCGGCGCGCGCGACACGAGCGGGCGTCGCGTCGGCGGACGCGGCCGAGTCGCCTGCTTCTCCTTCTATCCGTCCAAGAATCTCGGCGGCGTAGGAGAAGGCGGGATGCTGACGACCGACGACGCAGCGCTCGCCGAGCGGCTCGCGCGGCTGCGCGTCCACGGCTCGAGCCGGCGCTACGTCCACGAGGAACTCGGCATGAACGCGCGCCTGGACGCGCTCCAGGCCGCCGTCCTGCGCGTCAAACTGCTGCATCTCGAGAGCTGGAACGAGGCGCGCCGTCGCCATGCAGCCGCGTACGACGCGGCCTTTGCGAAGGCAGGCGCCGCACCGGGCGCGGACCCCTCGCGGACGGGCGGACTCGCATTGTGCACGCCGGCGCCGACGGCTCGGCCCGCGCTGCACGTGCACCACCAGTACGTGGTGCGCGTCCCGGCGGCGCGACGCGAGGCGTTGCGCACGCATCTCGCCGCGCGCGGTGTGGCGAGCGACGTCTACTAC
>JALOQG010000371.1 GCA_025453505.1 Myxococcota bacterium
CGGAAGACGGGCGGCGCGATCGGATCGTCCGGATCGAAGTCGCGCAGCACCGCGTCGGCCAGCTGCCAGCGGCCGTCGGCGCCGATCGTAGCCCGCGCAGCCTGGATGCTGCGCAGGAGCCGCCCGCGCTCGTTCACTTCGAAGATCGCGACGCCGTGCAGCACGCGCGCCGTCGGATCGGCGTCGCGGACGTTGTAGATCGTGCTGCCCTTGTGATACCAGAACGAACCGCGGCGGTAGGTGAGCTCGGAATCGTCTCCGCCGGCGCGTTTCCGTTCGATTTCGAGGGCACGTACGGCGAGCGTCTCGTTCACGACCAGGGCGATCGCCGAGATGCCGAGAGCTGCCAACAGCACCGGGACGAGGACGCGCAAGGGCGAGACGCCGCCGGCCTTCATGCCCAGGATCTCGTTGGCCCGCGCCGCGGTGCCGATCGAGAGGAAGGCGGACGCGAACGAGGCGATCGGCACGAGCAGCGGCAGGTGCTCGTGCGGGATCCGCAGGACGACGAAGAGGACGGCGTCGAGGAAGGATCCGCTCGCACGCACGACGTCGCCGAAGTTGGCCAGCAGCTCGATCACGCCGACGATCGCGACCAGCGCGGCGAGAACGGCGCAGAAGGTGACGACGAAGCGGGTCAGCAGGTAGCGTGAGAGAACGCCCACGGCTGCGGAGGCTAGCATTGCAGGTATTTCGAGGCGCTGCGGCGCTGCCGCATCCTCCGCGACGCGCGGTGCTCACGATCGGGAACTTCGACGGTCTGCACGTCGGACACCGCCAGATCCTGCGCACCGTCACCGAACGCGCCAACGCGCTCGGCGGCGAGTCGGTCGTCTACACCTTCGATCCGCATCCGCGCAAGGTCCTCCAGCCGGATCGCGCGCCGTCGATGCTGACGACGACCGAGCAGAAGCTCGAGCTGCTCGAGGCGGCGGGCATCGCGATCGTCGTGCTCGAGCCTTTCACGCCCGCCTTCGCGACCACGACGCCCGACACCTTCGTGCGTGAGAATCTGCACGCCCGCATCGCGCCGCTCGAGGTCTACGTCGGCTACGACTTCCACTACGGCCGCGATCGCGCGGGCTCGATGCGGCTGCTCACGGAGCTCGGCCCGCGCCTCGGCTTCGCGGTCACGATCATTCCCGAGGTCACGGTCGACGGTGCGGACGTGTCGTCGAGCCGGATCCGCGAACTGGTGGCGGTGGGGGAGGTCGAGCAGGCGGCGCGTCTGCTCGGGCGTCCCTTCGCGCTGCGCGGCGCCGTCGTCGCGGGCGACCGGCGCGGTCGCACGATCGGTTTCCCGACGCTCAACCTGGCGGCCGAGAACGAAGTCCTGCCGGCGCTCGGCGTGTATGCGGGCCACGTGCGGCTGCTCGACGGCGCCGGCGTCGGCGCATGGCTGGCGGCGGTGATCAACGTCGGACGGCGCCCGACCTTCAAGGCCGACGATCCGCCGCTCGCCGAAGCGCACCTGATCGACTTCGAGGGCGATCTCTACGGGCGCCGCGTCGAGATCGCGTTCGAGGCGCGCCTGCGCGAGGAGCGCCGCTTCCCGAGCGTCGAGGCGCTGCGCGAGCAGATCGCGCGCGACGTCGAGGTGGGGCGACGCTTGCTCGCCGCAGGAGCCGCATGAGCTCCGCCGCCGCGGGACGCCGGTTGCGCGTCGCGCTCGGCGTCGCCGTGACCGTCGGCACGCTCGCGCTCGCGCTGCGCGGCGTGGACTTTTCGACACTGATCCGTGACGTGGGCCGCGCGGATCTCGCGCTCCTCCTCGGACTCTCGATCCCGGTTCACGCCGCGACGCTGTGGGTGCGCGCGCTGCGTTGGCGGCATCTGACCGAGACGATCACGCCGATCGAGCGCGATGCGATGTTCCGCGCGACCGCCGTGGGCGCGCTCGCCAACAACGTCTTCCCGCTGCGCCTCGGCGAAGTGGTCCGCGCCTACTACCTGTCGCGCGAGACGCAGGCCGGCACGGCGCCGCTCTTCGGCAGCATCGTGCTCGAGCGCGGCATCGACGGCCTCGTCGTCATCGGTCTGGCGCTCGCGATCTTCGGCGCGCGCGGCTCGGCGGAGCCCGGCGCGCTCGCGGTCGGCGTGCCGCTGCTGCTGGCCGGCGTACTGCCGCTCGGCGCGGTGATCTGGTTGCGCGTCGCGCCCGAGCAGGTGATCCGTGCGATCCGGCTCGTCTTCCGGGTGATCGCGGGCGGGCGCGGCGCGGCGCCGATCGAACAGCTGGTGCGGCGCATGGCCGAGGGCCTCGGATCGCTGCACGGCGGACGGCATCTGGCCTGGGTGGCGTGGCACTCGTTCTGGATCTGGACCCTGCTCGGGATCGCACCGTTCCTGATCGCGATGGCGTCGCTCGGCATCGACCTCGGCGCACCCGAGCGCACGCTCTCGGCCGGCTTCGTCACGCTGACCGCGGTCGGGATCGCGGTCGCGCTGCCCTCCGCGCCGGGCTTCCTCGGTCCCTATCATCTGGCCGCCCGCGAGGCGCTGCGGCGCTTCGGGGTCGGCGAGGAGCTGGCCCTGGCCGTGGGGACGCTCTCCCACGCCGTCTTCTGGGTCACCACGACCGCGATCGGGCTCGCCGTGCTGCGCTGGCGCGGCACGCGGCTGGACGAGCTGGCCACCGAGGCCGCCGACGCCGATCAAGTTCCCCCGCTCGACCGCCGATAACCGTCCGGGATTCCAGAGCTTTCGCGGAGTCGCATTCCGCCTGGCCAAGCCCGCGTGGCAACGCGGGTTTGGATCTGTCGGGACCGGCTGCTCCGCGAGCGCCGAGACGCCATGGCGAAGAAGGGGACGCGGTGAACGAGCGGATCGGGGAGCTGCTCGTCCGGCAGAACATGCTGACGAGCGACCAGCTCAAGCGCGCCCGCGACGAGGCGCGCAGCAACGGCGCTCGCCTCGGGCATCAGATCACGAAGCTCGGCTACCTGCAGGAGAACGAGCTCACCGAGTTCGTCGCCAAGCAGTACGGGCTGCCGTCGATCGACCTGTCGGACTTCGAGATCGACATCGAGGTGATCCGGCTGATCCCCGAAGAGGTGGCGATCAAGCACACGGTGATCCCGGTGAACCGCGCCGGTTCGACGCTGATCCTCGCCACCTCCGATCCGTCGAACATCTTCGCCATCGACGACATCAAGTTCCTGACCGGGTACAACGTCGAGGTCGTCGTCTCCTCCGAGGAGATGATCAAGGCCGCGATCGACAAGTACTACGACAAGTCCGCCTCGTTCGCGGACGTGATGAGCGACCTCGACGTCGAGGATCTCGAGCTCGTCCAGGACGACGACGACGTCGACGTCGGCGAGCTGGCCCGCGAGTCCGAGGACGCGCCGGTCGTCAAGCTCGTGAACCTGATCTTGACCGACGCGGTCAAGCGCGTCGCATCGGACATCCACGTCGAGCCCTACGAGAAGGAATTCCGCGTTCGCTACCGCATCGACGGCGTCCTCTACGAAGTGATGAAGCCGCCGATGAAGCTGCGCAACGCGATCACGTCGCGGCTCAAGATCATGTCCGAGCTCGACA
>JALOQG010000040.1 GCA_025453505.1 Myxococcota bacterium
CGCCGACGCCGATCTCTCCGCGTTCGGCGACCTTCCCCTCCACGTGCTTCCGCAACACGGCCTCAAGCTCGCAGCGCTCGCCGATCTGCTTCCCCTCGTGCGACGGCTGCGGCCCCGCGTCGTGCACTTCCACTCGGCGATGCCGCATGGCGAGGTGATCGGCGCGCTGCGGCTGCTGCGTTCGGCGCCGCTGCTGGTGGTGACCCCGCACAGCTCGCGTCCGTTCGCGAAGCGCCGCGCGCGACTCGGCCTGCGCGCGGCGCATCTCGTCGTCGCTCCCTCGCAATGGGCTGCGGCGCACGCGCGCGCGGCCGGCGCGCGTCACGTGGAAGTGTCGATGCCCGGCGTCGAGAGCGGAGAGGAGCCCGGCTTCGACGGGCGCGAATCCGCCGTGCTCGCGCTCGGACGCCTCGCCTCGACCAAGGGCCTCGACGTGCTGCTGACGGCGTTCGACGCGTGCGCGGCGCGACGGCCGGCGTGGCAGCTGTGGATCGCGGGAGACGGCGCGGAGCGCACGGCGCTCGAGGCGCGGGCGCGCGCGCTCGCGTGCGCCGACCGCGTGCGATTCCTCGGCTGGATCGAAGGGGACGCGAAGGACGCGGCGCTCGCGCGCGCGGCGATCGGCGCCCTGCCCTCGCGGCGCGAGAGTTTCGGCGGAGCGCTGCTCGAGATGCAGGCGCGCGGACTCGCGTGCGTCGCGAGCGACGCCGGCGCGCTGCCCGAACTCGCCGCGCACGGCCGCGCGGCGCGGATCGTTCCGGCCGGCGACGCCGACGCGCTCGCCGCGGCGCTCGGCGCGCTCATGGACGACGCCGCGTCCCGGCAGGCGCTCGCCGCCGCGGGACGCGCGCACGCGCGCATGCTCTCGTGGCAGGCGTACGCCGAACGGACGGAAGGCTTCTACCGCGCGGCGCTCGCGCGCTGATCGGCCCGCACGCCGCCCGCGGCGCGGATCGTCCGCTCGATCGCCGCCGCGATGCGCGCTTGCCCGGCGACGCTCGGGTGGATGCCGTCGCGCTGGAAGAGCGGCGCATCGGACGGCAGCGCGAAGTCCGGACCGAGTTCGACGACGCGATCGGCCGCCTCGGCCGCGACGCGGCGCAGGATCTCCTCGTAGAGCGGAATCGTCTCCGCGCGGCGCGCACGGAGCTCGGGCGAGAACGGCGGAATCAACACCAGCGAGCGAGCGCCGGCCTGCCGTGTGTTCGCGAGCATCGCGCGCAGATTCGCCTCGAAGTCGCCCGGCGCGACGCGCACCGTCGCGAGCGGATCGCGCGACTGGCGCCGCGCCCAGCGCGCCAGCTTGTCGAAGACGAGCTCGCCGGCCGCGAGCGTGTGGATCCGATGCCACGCGGCGTGACGTCGCGCCATGCGCTGCGGACTCTCGGCGTCGGCGTAGTAGACGCGACGGCGGTGATCGTTGTACGCGCCGACGTAGAACACGACCCACGCGGGCCGCTGCTCCGCGAGGAAGCGCGCGAGCAACACGCGCGAGTGATGGGAGCTGTAGCCGGGCGCCGCGGCGACGATCGGCCCGGCGCCGAGGCCCGCGCTCGCGAGCGCCCAGAAAGTCTGGTCGTCGGAGACGCCGAAACCGTAGGCGCTCGAGTCGCCGACGAAGAGGATGCGCGGCGGATCGGACGGCGCATCGGCGGCCGGCACGGGGCCACGCAGGCCGATCTCGTTGATGACGCCGCCCGCGACGCGCGCGCCGGGCCGGTACGCGAAGCCGAGCGCGGCATCCGGAACCCAGTACGGCTCCTTCGGCGCCCAGCAGCCATCCGACGCCGGGAGACCGAGCACGCGCAAGGCGCCCTCCAGGGCGAGGAGGGAGAGCACGATCGCGGCGGCGCGAAAGGCGATCTCGGCGGCGCGGCGCGACGACACGGGACAACCCTAGCGCGAACGCGGCGATCGACGCGCCGCTGCGGGCCCGCTTCCGTGCCCCTGCGGATGCGCTGCCGATCGGCGAACCCATCGCTCCCGCGCAACTCGACACGCCGACACCGCTCGGCGCCACTCACGGGCAGCGACGCGTGCGCCGCACCGCCACGCCGTCAGCGGGAGATCCGGAAATGCTGCACCTCGACCTGCGAACGCTGCGCTGGGGAACCCTCGCCCTGGCGTCGATGCTGGCGATCGCCGCCGGCGACGCGCGCGCGATCACCGTTCCGTTCGGCGATTCGGCGCGCTACTGGGACGGCTACGCCAACGGCACGGGCGACGACTCGCGCGACACGATCGGCACGCCCGATCTGCTCGGCGGGACCGCCACCTTCGACACGAACGGCGTGCTGACGAACGTCAGCATCACCTACACCGGCCGCTTCTCGATCGTCACGTCCGGCAACGGCCGCGTGATCCCCGGCGACCTCTTCCTCGATCTCGGCGGCGACGGCTCCTGGGACTACGTCATGAAGCTGGTCGGAGCTCCGCAGACGCCGGTCGCGAGCTATGCGTCGCTCTCGATCCTGCACGTCGGCGGCGGGGACATGTCGCCCTCGTACCTGATGAGCGGCAGCGACGACACCGGTCACTGGCAGGGCTTCGGCATCCGCGACCGCCACCCGTACGCATGGAACGGCGGCGGCGAGGAGATCGGCACGGGCAGCATGAGCGGCTTCGCGCCCACGGCGAACGGCGGCACGCTCTCTTTCGACCTCGGCCTCGGCATCCTCGTGCGCGACGGCGTGCGGATCTCGTTCGCACCGAGCTGCGCCAACGACGTGCTCGTGGCGGACGTGACGGCGCCGGTCCCCGAGCCGGCGGCGGCCCTGGTCTTCGGCATCGGTCTCGCGGCCGTGACGCGCGCGGCGCGCAAGCCGCGGAGCTGAGCGGCCTCAACGCGCCCGAGGCAGGTCTGCCTCGGGCCGCGTGAGGAACTCCTCGATCGCCGCCGCCAGCGCGCCGGGCACTTCGGCGGCCAGCGAGTGGCGCGCGCCGGGAAACACGCGGAGTTCGCAGCGCGGCAGCAGCGCGGCGAGCTTCGCCACGCCGGCGCCCATGTTGGCGCCGTGGTCCTGGTCGCCCCAGCCGAGCCACACCGGGTGACGGATCTCGGGCGCCATCGTGAAGAGCGTGCGCTCGACCTGGTCCGCGGCCATCTCGAAGTACATGCGCACGAAGCCCGGACCCATGACCTCGCGGTAGTAGGCGAAGGTGTCGGCGAGCGCGGCATCGCGTCCCGGCCATTCTTTTCCATACCAGTAACGCGACTGGATCCACACGGTCGGCCAGAAGAGCGCGTAGCTGCGCAGTGCGCGCATCGCGCGGCCGACGCGCGGCTGCGGAGGCCAGGCGCTGCCCGGTGCCCACGGCGCGAGCCGTTCGAAGCGTTCCGGATGTCGCTGCGCGAGACGCAGCACGAGATTGCCGCCGAGACTTCCGCCGGCGAGGTGCGCGCGATCGATGCCGAGCGCGTCGAGGAGGCCGGTGCTGACGTCTTCGTAGAGCCGCAGCGAATACGCGCGATCCGGCTTCTCCGCGAAGCCACTGCCCGGGTAATCGAGCACGACGACGCGATGACGCCGTGCGAGCACCGGCACCAATCCGTCGTACTCCTCGATGCGCGACGTGTGTCCGGGAATCAGGAGCAGCGCGGGCGCGCTCTCGCGCGTGACGCCGGGATCCTCGGGACCCACGTCGATGTAGCGGATGCGCAGGCCGAGCACGGTCGCGTCGCGCTGCTCGAAGGGCGTGGTGCGCACCGCGGCGGGGCGCGTGCGGCCTGCGTCGGGCGGCGGCGAGCAAGCGGCGAGCGCCCAGAAGCCGAGAGTCATCGCGCGGACTCCTCGTCGCATCGCGGCGACGCTACGCCATCGCCGCCGATCGGTCAGCGATCCCGCCCGTGCGCGGTATGCTGCGCCGCTGTTGGGGGATCCATGCGTCGGCTGAGTGCAGCCTGGCTCGCGATCGCGTTTTCGACGCTGCTCGGAGCTCCGGTCGTCCACGCGAGCGAGGCGCCGGCGCCGGAGATCAATCCGTGGCGCCGTGCGGGCGCCGAGGCGATCGAGCGCGCGCGCGCACTCGAGCCCGCGAACGCGCGGCGCGCGAAGAACGTGATCCTGTTCATCGGCGACGGCATGGGCATGACCACGATCACGGCCGCGCGCATCTTCGAAGGCCAGCGGCGCGGCGCGACCGGCGAAGAGAACCAGCTCGCGTTCGAGAGCTTCCCGCACCTCGCGCTCTCGAAGACCTACAGCGTCAACGCGCAGGTGGCGGAGTCGGCCGCCACCGCGACCGCGCTGCTCAGCGGCGTGAAGACCAACGAAGAGGTGATCGGCCTCGACGAGCGCGCGGCTCCCAACCAGCACCAGACCGCCGAAACGAGCCGCGTCGAGACGCTGCTCGAGACCGCCGAACGGCGCGGGCACGCGACCGGCATCGTCACCACGACGCGCGTGACCCACGCGACGCCCGCGGCTTGCTACGCCCACGTTCCCCAGCGCGACTGGGAAGACGATTCGATGCTGCCCGAAGACGCGCGCGCGGCGGGCTTCCCCGACATCGCGCGCCAGCTCGTCGAGATGCCGTTCGGCGACGGCGTCGACGTGGTGCTCGGCGGCGGCCGCTCGCAGTTCCGCCCGAAGGGCGTGCGCGATCCCGAACGCCCCGAGCTGGAGGGCGCGCGGACCGACGGGCGCGACCTCGTGATCGACTGGCGCGCGCGCCATCCGCAGGGTCACTACATCACGCAGCGCAGCGAGCTCGCCGCGCTGCGACCCGACGGCCATCCGGTGCTCGGCCTCTTCGAGGCGTCGCACATGCGTTTCGAGCTCGACCGCGCCGAGGACGTCGCGGGCGAGCCGTCGCTCTCGGAGATGACGGCGAAGGCGATCGAGATCCTGTCGCGGGACCCCGACGGCTACTTCCTGATGGTCGAAGGCGGCCGCATCGACCACGCGCACCATCTCGGCAATGCCCATCGCGCGCTGCTCGAGACGGTGGAGCTGTCGAACGCGGTGAAGACGGCGATGGCGCTCGTCGATCCGCGCAATACGCTGGTCGTCGTCACCGCCGACCACAGCCACGTCATCACGATGGCCGGCTATCCGACGCGCGGCAACGCGATTCTCGGCGTCGTCGAAGGCAACGACGCGACCGGCAAGCCCGCCGGAACGCCGCTGCGCGACATGCTCGGCCTGCCCTTCACGACGCTCTCGTACGCGAACGGCCCCGGCTACACCGGCGCGTCGCCCGAGCAGCCCGAAGGTCCGAAGAAGTTCCCGCACCTGCCGACCGGCTACCGCGGCATCCGCAAGGGAAGGCCCGACCTCTCGAAGGTCGACGTCGAAGCGCCGACCTACCTGCAGGAGGCGACGGTGCCCGCACGCAACGACACCCACGCGGGCGAAGACGTCCCGATCTACGCGACCGGCGCAGGCGCGTGGCGCGTCCACGGCGTGCAGGAACAGAGCTACGTCTACTACGTGATGCGCGAGGCGCTCGGGTGGAGCGCGAAGGAAGATCGCTGAGCGCTCACGCCGCTCCCGACGCCTTGCCCTTCCACGGCCGGTTCCCGAAGCGATCCAGCGATACGACGTCGCCGACGGGCCGGCGGGTGGTCGGGCCGTATTTCCCGATCGGCCAGCCGAGCGGAATGACGGCGCACGGTGTCACGTTCCAGGGCAGGCCGAGGATGCGGCGCGCCGAGAACGTGCTCCAGAGCGGCAGCGTGATCAGCGCGGCGCCGAGACCGGCGGCGCGGGCGGCGAGCAGCAGGTTCTGCACCGACGGGAAGATCGAGCCGTAGAAGCTGGCCGATACGAAGTTGGGCCACGGCAGGCGCGGACCGCGCAGGCACGCGATCACGATCGCTGGGACTTCGTGCAGGTGTTCCGCCTGCCACTGCACGGCGTCGAGCAGTCGCAGCATCTTCGGATCGCCGCGGCTCGCGCGGCGCCCGAGACCGCCGTAGAGCGACCACGCCTGCCGGTTGCGCTTCGCCAGCTGCGCCTTCACGGCGGGATCCTTCACGATCACGAACTCCCAGTTCTGGGCGTTCGATCCGGTCGGCGCCTTCTGCGCGAGCTCGATCAGGCGCAGCAGCAGCGCGTCGTCGATCGGGTCGGGCTTGAGGCGCCGTACCGCGCGCTGGGTGGTGATCGCCTCCTCCAGCGGCATGTCGAAGCGGACGGGCGAGGCATCGGGCATCGGGGACTCCTGGCGGGCGTGAGCGCCGAGCTTACCAGCGTGTCGGCCGCGCGGGGCCCGCGCGTCTGGCAGGTCCGCGGGGTGGCGCTCTAAGATCGCCGCCATGATGCCGATGCGACGCATCTACTCGGCGCTCTTCTGGGGCTTCCTCACGCTCTCGTCGATCGCGCTCTTCCCGTTCGCGGTCGCGATCTGGGCCGCGACGGTGCTCTTCGACCGCCGCCTCGTCGTGCTCCACCGCTTCACCTGCTTCTGGGGATCGCTCTACACCTGGGTGAATCCGCTCTGGCCGGTGACGGTGCGCGGGCGCGAGAAGATCGATCCGCGCGAGACCTACGTGATGGTGGCCAACCACCTCTCGCTGCTCGACATCCTGGTGCTCTTCCGGCTCTTCCGGCACTTCAAGTGGGTCTCGAAGATCGAGAACTTCAAGATCCCGTGCATCGGCTGGAACATGCGCCTCAACCGCTACATCCCGCTGCGACGCGGCAATCGCGAGAGCATCGTGCAGATGATGGAGGCGTGTGAGAAGACGCTCGCCGAGGGCAACTCGGTGATGATGTTCCCGGAAGGCACGCGCTCGCGGAACGGCGTGCTGCAGCCGTTCAAGACCGGCGCCTTCGAGCTGGCGCTGCGCAGCAACCGGCCGCTGCTGCCGATCGTCGTCGAGGGCACCAGCGACGCGCTACCGAAGCGCGGCTTCGTGCTGCGTGGCCGTCACCCGATCCGCGTGACCGTGCTCGACCCGATCCCGGTCGAACGCTTCCGCGGCCTCGACGCCAAGGCGCTGACCGAGCAGGCGCGCGAGATCTTCGTCGACTACCTCGACGGCCGCGCGTAGCGCAGGGCGGCGCGTGGCGCCGCGCAGGCCACGCACGGCCCGCGGCCGACGGCGCCGCGAACCGCGTTTGCTAGGCTGCGCGCCCCCATGACCCGCCACACCACCAAATCGCCGCGCAAGGACGTGCGCAATCTCGCGATCATCGCGCACGTCGATCACGGCAAGACCACGCTGCTCGACGGCCTGCTGCGCCAGACCGGCGCGCTGCCGCCCAAGCACGCCGCCGCCGAGCGCGTGATGGACTCCGAAGACCTCGAGCGCGAACGCGGCATCACGATCCACGCCAAGAACACCGCCTTCGACTACGAGGGCGTGCACGTCCACGTCGTCGACACGCCCGGCCACGCCGACTTCGGCGGCGAGGTGGAGCGCGTGCTCGGCATGGTCGACGCCGTGCTGCTGCTCGCCTGCGCCGTCGAGGGCGTGATGCCGCAGACGCGCTTCGTGTTGCGCAAGGCGCTCGCGCACGGCCTCAAGCCCATCCTGGTCGTCAACAAGATCGACCGCCCCGAGCAGCGCGCCGCCGAAGTGCTCGACGAAGTCTTCGACCTGCTCGTCGACCTCGGCGCCAACGACGACCAGCTCGACTTCCCGGTGATCTACGCCTCGGCCAAGGAGGCGACGGCGTCGCGCGAAGCCGACGGCCCGCGCGAGAACCTGCGCCCGCTCCTCGACGCGATCCTCGAGTTCGTGCCGCCGCCCGTCGTCGACACCGAGGGCCCGCTGCAGTTCCAGGCCACCACGCTGGCCTACGACGACTTCGTCGGCCGCCTCGTGATCGGGCGCGTCGAGCGCGGCTGCCTGAAGCGCGGCGCGACCGTCGTGCGCGTGCCCGAACAGGGCATGCCGCAGTCGTTCCGCGTGACCAAGCTCTACGGCGCGTACGGACTCGACCGCCGCGAGATCGACCAGGCGCTCGCCGGCGACCTCGTCGTGATCGCGGGCGTCGACGACATCGACATCGGCGACACCATCTGTGATCCGGGCAATCTCGAGCTGATGCCCCGCGTGCCGATCGATCCGCCGACCGTGCGCGTGCGCTTTTCCGTCAACAACTCGCCGTTCGCGGGCCGCGAGGGCAAGTTCGTCACCTCGCGCCAGATCGGCGAGCGGCTGCGCCGCGAACAGCTCGGCAACGTGTCGATCAAGATCGAGCAGACCGAGAGCCCCGACGTCTTCGAAGTGGCCGGCCGCGGCGAGATGCAGATCGGGCAAGAGCTGCGAGCCGGTCGAAGACGTCGTCGCCGAGGTGCCCGAGACGGCGGCGGGCTCCGTGATGGAGAAGCTCTCGCAGCGGCGCGGCCGGCTGACGTCGCTCGAGCAGCGCAGCGGCACCACGATCCTGCACTTCATCGTGCCGAGCCGCGGCCTCTTCGGCTATCGCAGCGAGTTCCTCTCGGACACGCGGGGCGAGGGCATCCTGCACCGCACCGTGCGCGACTACGAGCCGTTCACGGGCGAGCTCCCGACCCGCAACGTCGGCGCGATCTGCGCCACCGAGCAGGGCGTCACGACCGCCTACGCGCTGTGGAAGATCCAGGAGCGCGCGGACCTCTTCGTCGGCCCCGGCGTGCCCTGCTACGAGGGCCAGATCGTCGGCCAGAACCGCCGGCCCGACGACATGAACGTCCACGTCTCGCGCCAGAAGAAGCTGACCAACATCCGCGCGGCCGGGAAGGACGAAGCGATGGTGCTGACACCGCCGCGCGTCCACTCGATCGAGACCGCGCTCGGCTGGATCGCCGACGACGAGCTGCTCGAAGTGACGCCGATCTCCCTGCGCCTGCGCAAGAAGGTCCTGAACGCGAGCTTCAGGAAGCGCTGACGGGCGCGAGGGCGCCTTCGAGCAGCGCGCGCAGTTCGCGCTTGCGCGAAGCGATCATCTCCGCCGAACGCGGGTCGGTGCCCCACATGGCCGCGGTGCCGTGCGCGACGGCGGGATAGAAGAGCACGAGCCCCATCAGGTTCACGACGGTATGGCGCACCGCGACGTGCCGGATCACGCCGGCTGCGCGGGCCCGTGTCAACCATTCGCCGACCAGCAGCAGCACGCGGTCGGTCGGGTCGATCTCGCCCGGCGGCGTGCGGAACGGATATTCGGCGTCGGGCATCGGATGGCGGGTGTTGACGAGCAGCCGCATCAGCAGGCGGCCCGACGCGGGCTCGGCGGCGAAGTGGTCGACGCTCGCTTCGATCGCCGCGAGCATCGACTCGAAGCGCGGCGGATCCTCCGAGAGCAGCGGCTCGAGCCGCTTGAGCAAGCGCTCGGCGAGGCCGCGATAGACCTCCGCCGCCAGCTCTTCCTTGCTCTTGAAGTGATGGAAGAGCGAGCTCTTGTGCAGGCCCACGCGATCCGCGACCTGCTGCAGGCTCATGCCCTCGTAGCCGTGCTCGGCGAGCAGCTCGAGAGCCGCATCGAGGATGCGCTGGCGGGGTGCTTCGTGGCCGGGGGCGCTCATGCTTTCTCTTCCATGTGTCACCGGATGCCGTGCCACCTAGGTGGGTAGCACGCGCGCGCCGAAATCGATCGTCCAGCGCAGCGCCCGGCCCAGCCACCGCGATTCCTTGCCTTCGCGCGGGAACACGAGGTCGAGATTCTCCTCGTAGCGCGGGTTCTGTGTGGGATTCGTCGGGAAGAAGTGGAGGTCGGTGCCGGGGATCGGGCCGATCTTGTGCGAGAGCTCGTGGAGCATCTTGTCGGCGCTGCGGAACAGGTCGCGAGGATCCGTGCCGAGCACCGCGTAGTGCTTCGCGTAGCGGATCTGCGTCGCCCCGAAGAGATCGCCGATCCCGTAGGTGGTGTTGCGGATGCGCAGCAGCTCCTTCATCGGGAGCCGCTCGAGACGCTGCGGCAGGTAGAGGACGCCGAGCCCCACGTGGCGCGACTCGTCCTTCTCGATGTAGGGCAGCAGCTCGGAGAGCACCGGCTCGATCTTCGCGTCGGCGAGGAAGCGGAAGATCGCCATCGCGGTGCCCTCGGCGAGCAGCTGCATCGCGAAGAGCTTGACGGTGAGGTCGCGCGTCGCGAGCAGACGGCGCGCGCCGATCGCGAAGTACGGATCGAGCTTCGGCACGGGCACGTGCAGCGCCGCGAGGTAGTCGCGCAGCGTGTAGAAGTGGCGCGCCTCGTCGAAGACCTGGGCCGATGCGGCGAGCCGCGCGTCGGCGTCCTCGAGACGCTCGGCCAGCTCGGCCGCGACGATCCACGCCGCCAGCTCGCCCCACATCAGCATCGTGATCGGGTGCGCGAGCGCCTCGCGCTTCTCGCGCGAAAGCTGGATGCCGCCGTGCTTGGCGATCGCCTCGCGGAACAGGGCCGGGCCGTCCCAGGCGTCGCGCAGCGCATTCGCGTAGATGCGGCGCAGACGGTCGGTCTTCTGTTCGGCGAGGGCGAGCGGCTCGTCGATCAGGAGCGCCTCGTTCGGCCAGCGGCGGAAGCGACCGGTGCGAGCGCGAAAGCTGTTCGAGACGGCCCGCGATACGACGCGGGTCAGGACCTGGGCGGAAGCGAGCAGGGCCAAGGGATTCTCCAGCGGGCGCGACGCGTTGACCAACCGTACGGTTGGGACGCTCTCTTGTAACCCGACCGAGTGGTTGGGTGCAACTGAAAATGCCGCGCCGGGCTCGTCGGAAGTCGTCTGGCCGATATGATCCGCGAGTCAACCGCGAGGAGGACCGCGTGCAGCCCCGGGAACTGCTCTCTGCCGATCAGATCTGGCTCGCCGACCAGGCCTTCTGGGCCCGCCCTCTCGCCGAACGCGAGGGCGCCTTCGCGACGCTGCGCCGCGAGCGCCCGATCTCGTGGCACGAGGAGCCGGAGATCGTCGTACTGCCGAAGGGACCCGGCTTCTGGGCGGTCACGAAGCACGCCGACATCCTCGAAGTCAGCCGCCAGCCGGAACTCTTCTGCTCGGGCAAGGGCTCGAACATCGGCGACATGCCGCCCGCCTTCAACGAGTTCTTCGGCTCGATGATCAACATGGACGACCCGCGTCACGCGCGGCTGCGGCGGATCGTTTCGCGCGGCTTCACGCCGCGCGTGATCAACCGCGTCGAGACCGACGTCGCCCGCGCGGCGCAGCGCATCGTCGACTCCGTGATCGACAAGGGCGAATGCGACTTCGTCACCGAGATCGCCGCGGCGCTCCCGCTCGAGATCATCTGCGACATGGCCGCGATCCCGCGGAGCCAGTTCCAGTTCGTGTTCGACCGAACGAACATGATCCTCGGCGCGGGCGATCCCGAGTACGGCGGCACCGAGCCCGCGCAGATCATCCCGAAGCTGCTCACCGCGGGCGCCGAGCTCGCGCAGCTCGCGCAGGACATCGCGAAGCACCGGCGCGGCACGCCGGGCGACGACCTCGTCTCCGCGCTCGTCAACGCCGAGATCGAAGGCGAGACGCTCTCGGACCAGGAGTTCGCTTCGTTCTTCGTGCTGCTCGTCGTCGCCGGCAACGAGACCACGCGCAACGCGATCAGCCACGGCATGAAGGCGCTCTGCGACTTCCCGGAACAGCGCCGCATCTGGGCGGCGGACTTCGACGCGATCGCGCCGACGGCGGTCGACGAGATCGTGCGCTGGGCGACGCCGGTGATCCACTTCCGCCGCACCGCGACGCGCGACACCGTGCTGCGCGGCCAGAAGATCGCGGAAGGCCAGAAGGTCGTGCTCTGGTACGCGTCGGGCAATCGCGACGAGGACGTCTTCGAGAATCCCTTCTCGTTCGACGTGCGCCGCACGCCGAACGACCACGTCGGCTTCGGCGGACCCGGTCCGCACTACTGCCTCGGCGCGCACCTCGCGCGGCGCGAGATCACCGTACTGTTCCGCGAGCTCTTCCGGCGCCTGCCCGATCTCGAGATCCAGGGCGAGCCCGACAAGCTGCTCTCCTTCTTCATCCACGGCATCAAGCGCATGCGCTGCACGTTCCGGCCCGGCGGCGCGCGCGCGGCCTGATTCAGGGGCGCCGCGGAAAGCCGATGCCGAAGGCCAGCGCCGCGCAAGCAGCCGAAAGCGCGAGGCCGAGCCCCGCGACGCCGTAGCTCGCGACGAAGTGCAGTCCCCGCCGGTGCTCGAAGCGCACGACGTGCGCACCGGCCGGGACGCGGACCGCCTTGAAGGCGAGGTTCGCCTGGTAGATCCACGACGGAACGCCGTCGATCTTCGCCTTCCAGCCCGGATCCGCGGCGTCGGCGTAGATCAGCCACGCGCCGCCCGGAGCGTCGACGTGAACCGTCGCCTCGATGCCGTTCGGGGTGAAGCGCGTCACGTCGACCCGGCCGGCCGCCGGCCGCGCCGGCTCCGGGTCCGGCCGCGGCGCGCCCGGCGGAATGCGGATCACGTCGATCACCGTGTCGGGACCGCGCGGCGTCCCCTGCATCGCGATCACCGCCTCGCGCGCGTCCGTCGCCGTGTCGAAGAGCGCGGCGCCCGCGACGAGGCGCAGCTTCGGAAGCGTGCAGCCGATGCGATCGCCGAGATCGGCGTCGACGCCGTCGCGCTTCTCGAGCAGCAGCAGGCGGTAGACGCGGATCGTCCACATCTCCGTGTAGTGCGGCGTCTCGCACGGATCGACGTGCGTGAAGTTGTGCGTGTTCCAGTAGAGCTGGCCGCCCGGTCCGGCGACCAGCGCCGCCGCGTCGCGCGAGCGCTGGTCCTCCGGAAGCGTCGAGGCGGGATCGATCTCGTCGGTCCGCAACGGCCGGTACGCCATCGGCGCGACGTCGTAGGCATGTGTCTTCGCGAGATACTCGGGCGACAGACGCGGCGCGCGCGCGAGGACCGACGCCTGGTAGAGGCCGAGGTCGAAGGCGAGCGCGACGAGGAGACCGGTCGCCAGCGACCGCGTCGCCGCGAACGAGAGCGCGCCGAGCCCGAGATACACCACGACGCGAAGGCCGAGCGCGAGCGGCCACGCCGCCGCCCAGCCGAGGAGGCCGCTGCGCGCGATTGCCGCGGCCGCGACGACGCCCGCCGCGATCGCGATCCAGCCCGCGGCGCGATCGGGCAGGCGCAGCCAGCGCGCCGCGACCCGCTCGACGCCGAAGCCCGCGGCGAAGAGCGCCAGCGCCTTCACGAGCCCGTAGACGAGGCCGATGTGGCGATAGCCGTCGAAGGTCGGCAGGTGATAGGCGACGGTGCTGACGCGGCCGCCGAGCGAGAACGCGACGACGAACGCGACAGCGGCGAGCGTCCCGAAGAAGAGCGCCGCGCGCTCGCGCACCACGGCGAGGCCGAGCGCGAAGAGCGGCAGCAGCCCGACGTACACGCTCGTGTCGATGCCGCTGCCGAACGGCAGCTGGGGCGGCCAGCCCGTCAGCAAGCCGCGGATCACCGCCGGCAGCTTCGCGATGCCGCCGTAGGTCAGGAACACCGCGAGCGGAACCGCGCCCGTGGTCGGATCGCGTCCCTCTTCGCGCAGCATCACGTCGTCGAGCGAGCGCAGGCCGAAATACGCGAAGAGCGCCGCCGAGCCGAGGAACACGGCGCACGCGACCACGCTCCGCCGCGATCGCGGCACGATCGCCCGCCACGCGGATCGCCGCGCGAAGAGCGGCGCCGCGAGCACCAGCAGCAGCACGACCGCCCAGAGCGACGCGAAGTAGGGAGGATTGCCGAAGCCCCACGCGACGCAGACCAGTCCCGCGTACCAGAGACGCTCGCTGCGCGCCGGTTCCTGGAGGAATCCGATGACGCAATACAGCACGAGCGGCAGCAGGTAGAACAGCCGCAGCTCGAACCAGAGCTGCGCGTACCAGACCACGCTGCCCGCCGCGGCGACGCCGAGTAACAGCGCCGTCGCCCGCGACGCAAAGGTGCGGCGCGCGAGCAACACGACGCCGAGCACGTACACCATCTGCTCGGCGAGCACGGAGATCTTGAACAGCAGCATCGTGTCGCGAACGCGCAGAAGGGCGCCGGCCAGCGCCACCGCGTAGTCCACCGGCGTGAACGAGATCACCTGCTGGATCGCGGACGGCTGTCCGAGCGCGCTGTACGGGTACCAGTGCACCAGCTCGCGCTCGAGGAAGAAGTGCGAGTAGTAGACGTGGAAGTTGATGAAGTTGTAGAAGGTGTCGTGGATCGGCACGAGATCCGCACGCAGCCACGGCCATTGGAACGCGAAGAGCGCGAGCCAGGCGATCGGCAGCACCGGGTCGAAGCCGCGTCGCGGCGTCACGCGGGCTCCGCCGCGACCACCGAAACGCGCGGCGCGAGGGCGCGGTCCTCCGCCAGGCGCCGCACCTTTCCGCGCAGCTCGAAGGCGCCGGTGAGCCGCGCGTCCGCGCTCGACGCGCCGATCTCGACGTCGATGCGCCCCGGCTCGACGATACGCACGAGATCGGCGCCGGTGAACGAGCACAGATCGGCCGGGACCTCGAAGCGGACGCGCGCCGCGGCTCCCGGCTCGAGCGCGACGCGCGCGAAGCCGCGCAGCTGGCGCAACGGCCGCGTCACGCTCGCCACCGGATCGCGCAGATAGAGCTGCACGACCTCGGCGCCGGCGCGCGCTCCCGCGTTGCGCAGCGTGCACGCGATCTCGACCGTGCCGTCCGTCCCGATCACGTCCGGCGTGATCGCGAGATCCGCGTACGCGAAGCGCGTGTACGAGAGCCCGTGGCCGAACGCGAACACCGGCTCGAACGCGGGGAGCGGCGGCACGCCGCGCGTCAACTCCTTCGCGTCGTAGCTGCGCGGCATCGCGCCCGCGCCGCGTGCGAAGGTCAGCGACGTCTTGCCGCTCGGATTGACGGCGCCGGTCAGCACGTCGGCGATCGCGGCGCCGCCGTCTTGTCCGGGAAACCACGCTGCGACGATCGCGGCCGCGCGGCCCGCGATGCGCGAGAGGTCGAAGGGCCGGCCGTTGACGAGCACGACGACGGTCGGCGTACCCGTGTCGAGCACGGCGTCCACGAGTTCGCCCTGCACGCCCGGCAGCACGAGCGAATCGGCGTCGGTGCCCTCGCCCACCGTACCGGTCCGGAAGTGCCCGGCCTTGTCGCCGACGACGACGATCGCGACGTCGGCGCCGCGCGCCGTCTCGGCCGCCGATGCGATGCCGGAGCGGTCGTCCGAGACGTGGCCCCTCGACGCGAGGATCCGACAGCCCTCGGCGAACGCGACGCGCGCGGCGCCGAGCCGCTCGCGCAGCGCCTCGAGCACGGTCGGGGCGCGATCTCGCGGGGCGTCGGGGAAGTGCGACGCGACGTGGTTCTGGAACGAGTAGTTCCCGAAGAGCGCCATCGGATCGTCGGCGTTCGGGCCGATCACCGCGACGCGCACCGCGCCGGCCGCGAGCGGCAGCACGCCGTCGTTCGCGAGCAGCACGATCGAGCGCTCGGCGACGCTGCGCGCGAGCGCGCGCTCTTCGGGCCGGTCGAGCTCGATCGCGTCGAGGTCCGCGTAGGGTCGCTCGAAGATCCCGAGCGCGAACTTGAGACGCAGCACGCGGCGCACGCTCTCGTCGAGCGCCGCTTCGTCCACGAGACCGCGGTCGAGTGCGTCGGCGAGGTGCGGGTAGCACTCGCCCATCGGCAGCTCGACGTCGAGGCCGGCGGCGAGCGCCGCGGCGGCCGATTCCGCCGGCGTCTCCGTCACGTGATGGAGCTGGTGCAGCATGCGCACCGCGAAGTAGTCGGCGACGACGATGCCGTCGAAACCCCAGCGCTCACGCAGCGTCTCGGTCAGGAGGAAACGCGACGCCGCGCACGGCACGCCGTCGATGTCCTGATAGGCGTTCATCACCGACTTCGCGCCCGCCGTCTTCACGGCCATCTCGAACGGCACGAGGAACACGTCGGCCACTTCGCGCGGACCGGCGTGCAGCGGCGCGAAGTTGCGCCCTCCCTCCGAACCCGAGTAGCCGCAGAAATGCTTCAGCGTCGCGGCGATGCCGTCGCGCAGATCGTCGCCCTGCAATCCGGCGACGTACGCGGAGACGATCGAGCCCACCAGGAACGGGTCCTCGCCGACGGTCTCCTCGACGCGGCCCCAGCGCGCGTCGCGCGCGACGTCGGCGACGGGCGCCAGCGCCTGGTGCGTGCCGACGGCGCGCATCTGGCGGCGGATCGCGTGTGCGACGCGGCGGATCAGATCGGGATCCCAGGTCGCGCCGTAGTTGAGCGGCGACGGGAACTGCGTCGCGCCCTGCGCCATGAAGCCGGACAGCGACTCCTCGTGCGCGATCGCCGGAACGCCGAGCCGCGTCGTCTCGATCAGGTACTTCTGGAACGCGTTCAGCGCGCGTGCGCCGTCGCGCGGATCGACGGGCCGGCTGCCGAGCGGGCGCGTGATCTGTCCGATGCCGTGGCGCAGCTGCTCGCGCTGGTCCACGGGCGTGCGCATGAACATGCCCTGGAACGGCGCGAAGTCGCCGCTGGCCGGATCGAGCGTCAGCCACACCGAGCAGAGCTGGCCGATCTTCTCGTCGCGGCTCATGCGCGCGAGCAGATCCTCGCTGCGGCGGTCGATCGAGAGCGAAGCGTCGCGGTACGCGGGTCGTTCAGGCATTCCGGGCGCGGACGTTACCCGACCGTCGCGCCGCGAGTACCACGAGTCCGATCCCGATCGCGCCGAGCGTGCCGGGCTCCGGGACCGGCACCGGACGCATGCGCAGCAGGAAGCCGGCTTCCATGCCGCCGACGCCCCAGTCCTCGCCACTGCCGAACGGGGCGCCGAGATCGAGCCCGGCGGCCTCGGCCGGATCGAAGCGCACCTCGGCGGCGTCCGAGCGGAAGGCGATCCACGCGACCCGACCGGCGTTGGCCGTCGCAGTGCCGACGTCGAGCGATGCGCCGACGACCTCGATCTCGAACGCGCTCCAGACCTCGCCGGTCAGGTTGTCGACCAGCGCGTTCCACGCGATCGCGGCGCCGTCCTCCGGCTCGAGCACGATCGCGAGCGTCATCGGCGTCGCGGTCGTGAAGTCGGGGTCGATCGCGAGCTGGCCCGGGCCGGGCGAGGAGAAGTCGACGGCGTTGCCGCCGAGATCGCTGCTCGCGAGATCCAGGAACGCCGCGCGTGCAGCCGGTGCGAGCACGATCGAAGCGATCAGCAGGGCGAAGCATCGCGCGCGCATCACAGCGGACCTCGCGCCCACGGACCCGAGATCGCGAAGGTCACGCCGGGGCGTTGCACGTTGACGAAGAGCCAGCGGCCGGTCGGGTCGAAGCAGGCGCCGCAGAACTCGACGCCGCGGTAGTTGCCCGGCGCGATCGCCGGACGGCCGGGCAGCGCCGACTCGATCAGGATGCGGTTGCGCGCGAACTCGAACGACGCGCCGTCGCGCGTGAAGCCGAGCAGCCGCGTGCCTTCGGGATTGGTGTTGTCCTCGCAGCACACGATGCCGCCGCGCGGACTCAGCGTGATGTTGTCGGGGTTGTCCGCGCCGGGCGCGTCGGCCGAGACGAAGAACGCCTCGAGCGTGCCGCCTCGCGTCTCGTCGGGGTCGGGCTCGTAGCGCCACACGACGCCGTTGCCGTCGGCGCCACCGCTCGTGTCCACGAACCAGATCGAGCCGGCGTGATACCAGCAGCCCTCGAGGCGGTCGAAGCGCGCACCGCCCCGGTCGCGGCCTTCGGTGTACGGCATCGACGGTCCGAAATAGAGGAAGGTGCCCTGCGCCGCTTCCGGCAGGGCGGACGGATCGTCGATCGGCACCCAGTCCACGACGAAGGTCTGTCCCGTCTCCGGGCGATCGAGGTCGGCGCCGTCGGCGCCGACGACGCGCAGCATCTCGAGGCGGCCGCCCGCTTCCAGCGCTCCGACGCGCGCGGAGCGGTCGTTCGGCAGATAGCGATAGAAGCCCGAGATCGGCTCGTTGTCCTCGGTCTCGTAGACGATGCCGCTCGCCGGATCGACGGCGGCGGCCTCGTGCTTCATGAGTCCCATGTCGAGGATCGGCACGGCGCTCGCGGGACCCAGCGACGGCGCCGGCACCTCGAACACGAAGCCGTGTACGAGACCGCCGAGATTCGAGCCGTCGGCGATCGTCTCTTCGCAGCTGAGCCAGGTGCCCCACGGCGTCGGGCCGCCCGCGCAGTTGACGGCCGTCCCGCCGAGGCTCGGCGCCGTCGAGACGAGTTCGCCGCGCCGGAAGAGCAGCGTCGTCGTGCCGCCGGAAAGGCCGTTGCGGCCGATCGGAACCGGGTCGTAACAGGGCGCGTTGGTGCGGCCGCCGATCACGGGCCCGAAGGTGTTCTCGTGATTGCGGATCAAGACGAGGTCGCCCGCACGGCCGGGCAGCACCTGCACGACCGCCATGCCGTCGGGCCGCTCGGGAACGAGCGAGCCGTCCGTCATCGGGTCGCCGGTCCAGGACATCGAGCGGTACGTGAAGTCGGGCGGAAGGTTCAGGAGCGGCAGCCCGGTGGTCTGGTCGAGCGTGGGCACGGGCGTGCCGTAGGGGTTCGGAACGGGCGAGTCCGCCGCGCGCGGTCGCCCCGCGTTCGCCGTGCGCGCGAGCAGCGCCGAGAGGCCCGTGGGAGCCGTCGCGAGCAGCGCTGCGCCGCCGCGCAGCAACGAGCGCCGGGAGAATCCAGAAGACACGTGCACCTCCGAGATGTCCTCGGAGGAAGTGGCGAGAACGTCGCGTCGGTGGCGTGAAGACCCGGCTACGTGAAGCGGGAGACCAGATTTTCCAGCATTTCCTGGCGGCCCGAGACCGGCTGGGGCTCGAGATCGTTGGCGAGGACGTGGCCTGCGAGGTCTTCGAGGCTCTTGCGGCCGCTCAGGATCTCGCGGCCGAGTTCGTGCTCCCAGCCGAGGTAGCGCTCTTCGCGGAAGCGCTCGAGGCGGCCGTCGGAGAGGATCGCCTCCGCCGCCAGCAAGCCGCGCGCGATCGCGTCCATGCCGCCGACGTGCGCGTGGAAGAGATCCGTCGCGTCCACGCTCTGGCGACGCAGCTTCGCGTCGAAGTTGAAGCCGCCACCGTGCAGTCCACCGCCGCGCAGGATCTCGAGCCACGCGAGCGCCCACTCGCGCGGGTCGTCCGGGAACTGGTCGGTGTCCCAGCCGAGCCGCGGATCGCCGCGATTCGCGTCGACGCTGCCGAGCAGTCCGTTCGCCGCCGCGTAGGCCAGCTCGTGCGCGAAGTCGTGGCCCGCGAGCGTCGCGTGGTTGACCTCGATGTTGAGCTTGTACTCGCGCTCGAGCCCGTAGTTCTGGAGGAACGCGTGCACCGCGGCCGCGTCGAAGTCGTACTGGTGCTTGGTCGGCTCGAACGGCTTGGGCTCGATCAGCAGCGTGCCGCCGAAGCCGATCCGGTGCTTGTGCTCCGCGACGAGCGCGAGGAAGCGGCCCATCTGATCCGCTTCGCGACGCAAGTCCGTGTTGAGAAGCGTGTCGTAGCCCTCGCGTCCGCCCCACAGCACGTAGTTGGCGCCGCCGAGCCGGTGCGTCGCCTCGAGGCAGTGCTTCACCTGCGCGGCCGCGTAGGCGAAGACCTCGGGATCCGGGTTGGTCGCCGCGCCGGCCGCGTAGCGCGGATGGCCGAAGAGGTTCGCGGTGCCCCAGAGCAGCCCGATGCCACTCTTCTGCATGTGCTTCTCGACGCGCTCGAGCACGCGGTCGAGCAGCGCGTGACTCTCGCGCAGCGTGGCGCACTCGGGCGCGACGTCGCGATCGTGGAAGCAGAAGAACGGTGCGCCGAGCTTCGCGATCAGCTCGAAGGCGGCGTCGATCTTGCGCTCGGCGCCCTTCACGGCGTCGGGCTCGGCGAGCCAGGCGCGCTCGAAGGTGCCGGCTCCGAACACGTCCGAGCCCGGCCAGCAGAACGTGTGCCAGAAGCAGACCGCGAAGCGCGTGTGTTCGCGCAGCGTGCGGCCGAGCACGACGCGATCGGCGTCGTAGAAGCGGAACGCGAGCGGGTCCGATGCTTCGGGCCCGCCGAAGCGGATCGGCTCGACGTCGGGAAAGAAGCTCATCGCGATCCTCCAGCGGGAAAGAGCGGCCGCAGGGCAGCATAGAGCGCGCGCCAGTGCGCGAGCGGCGCGGCGTATGCGTCGGCGAGCGCCGCTTGCGGTTCCACGACCTCGCGAACCGGCGGCGCGATGCAGACCGTCGCCGGCGCTTCGCCGGTCGCGGCGAGCCGTGCGAGTCGCGCGGCGCCGAGCGCCGGTCCGACGTCCGCGCCCGCGCGATACACGAGCGGCTGGCGCAACACCGACGCGAGGATGCGGCCCCACAGCCGG
>JALOQG010000041.1 GCA_025453505.1 Myxococcota bacterium
GCAGCACCAGCACCTCGGCCATCGACGTCGAGAAGAGATAGAGGACGACCTTCTTGATGTTCCGGTAGACGACGCGTCCCGCTTCGACCGCCGCCACGACGGTGGCGAAGTTGTCGTCGGCGATCACGATCTCGGACGCCTCCTTGGCGACCTCCGTGCCGGTGATGCCCATCGCGACGCCCACGTCGGCCTTGACCAGGGCGGGCGCGTCGTTGACGCCGTCGCCGGTCATCGCGACGACCTCGCCGCGGCTCTGGTAGGCCGCGACGATGCGGAGCTTCTGCGCCGGGTGGACGCGCGCGAACACCGCGATGCCGTCGATCCCGTCGGCCAGCTCCGTGTCGGTCATCCGCTCGAGTTCGGCGCCGTCCACGGCCCGGTCGCCGTCGCGCGCGATGCCGAGCTGCTTCGCGATGGCGTGGCCCGTCGCCTTGTGGTCGCCCGTCACCATCACCGGCCGGATGCCGGCGTCGCGGCAGCGCTCGACCGCCTCCTTCACTTCGACGCGCGGCGGATCGATCTCGCCCGCGAGCCCGAGCAGCATCGCGCGGCCGCGAAACGCGGAGAAGCCCGCGTGCCCGTCGATCTCGGCGTCCTCCACGACGGCGATCGCCAGCACGCGCAGCGCGCGATCCGCCATGCGTTCGGCCGCCGCGTGCAGCGCCGCCCGCCGCGAAGCGTCGAGCGCGACCGCGGCTCCCGCACTCCACGCGGCGCCGCACAGGTCGATCACGACTTCGGGTGCGCCCTTCAAGATCACCCGTACGCCGTTCGGACCCGGGTGTTGCGTGGCCATCATCTTCGCGCCCGAATCGAACGGGATCTCCGCGCGTCGCGGCCGCTCGTCGCGAAGCGCGGCCGGCACGACGCCGCCCTTGATCGCGAGGGTGAGCAGCGCAACCTCCGTCGGATCCCCGATCGGGGTCCAGACGTAGTCGGACGGGGGATCGCCGTCGGACGGTCCGTGGAGCTGCGCGTCGTTGCACAGCACCGCGGCTTCGAGAAGCGCGAGGAGCGCGGGATCGCGGGACGCATCGATGCTGCATCCGCTCTCCGAGAACGCGCCCTGCGGCTCGTAGCCGACGCCGCCGACGAGGATCTCCCTCGCGTCCGGCAGGAAGAGCTCCGTCACCGTCATCTCGTTGCGCGTGAGCGTTCCGGTCTTGTCGCTGCAGATCACGGTCGTCGAGCCGAGCGTCTCGACGGCGGAGAGGCGCCGCACGACCGCCTGCCGCCGCGCCATGCGCTGGACCCCGACTGCGAGCGCGATGGTCATCGCGACCGGCAGGCCCTCGGGAATCATCCCGACGACTTGCGAGATCGCGATCATCACGATGTCGCCGAATGCCATCCCGCGCAGCAGACCGATGCCGTTGACCGCGAGGAACAACACGACCGCGGCGAAGATCAGGTAGCGACCGAAGCCGGCGATGCGGCGCTCGAGCGGAGTCGCCGTGTCCTGCGTGGTCTCCGCGAGCGTGGCGATGTGGCCGATCTCCGTGGCCGTGCCGGTCGCGACCACGAGCGCGCGCGCGCGACCCGCCGTCACGTGCGTGCCGGCGAAGATCATGTTCCGGCGATCCGCCACCGGCGTGTCGGGCGCGAGCGGAAGCAGGTCCTTGGCGACCGGCATCGACTCGCCCGTGAGCGCGGCCTCGGCGATCTGCAGCGCGGCGCCCGCGACGAGGCGCGCGTCCGCCGGCACCGCGTCGCCCGCTTCGAGCACGAGCACGTCGCCGGGAACGACCTCGCGCGCCTCGACCACCCGCTCCTCGCCCTCGCGAACCAGGCGCGCCCTGCGGCTCGCGAGCTTGCGCAGCGCGTCGAGGGACCGCTCGGCCCTTCCCTCCTGGAACGCGCCGATCACGGCGTTCAGGGCGACGACGGTGAAGATCACGAGCGCGTCGTTGCGGTGGCCGAGCGCCAGCGCCACGGCCGCCGCGACGAAGAGCAGGTAGATGAGCGGGCTCTTGAACTGGCCGAGGAAGACGGCGAGGGCGGAGCGCCGGCTCGCCTCCGGCAACGCGTTCGGTCCGAAATGATCGAGCCGCCGGCGGGCCTCGTCCGTCGAGAGACCGCGCTCCGGGTCGGAGTCGAGCGCCGCCGCGGCCTCCTGCGCGTGCAGCACGTGCCACTGAAGCCGATCGGCCGGAAGCACTACGCCACGGCTCCGGCGCGAGTTGCGGCCACCGCGGGAGTCTCGAATGCTCCCGGCCGATGGCCGCCCACGAATCGCGCGATCCGCTGCACGGCGTCACGCTCGAGCGGATGCTGAACGAACTCGTCGATCATTTCGGCTGGCCCGAACTCGGCGTGCGCATCCCGATCCGCTGCTTCGACACCGATCCCAGCATCGCCTCCAGCCTCAAGTTCCTGCGCAAGACGCCGTGGGCGCGCGCGAAGGTCGAAGGATTGTACGGATTCATGCTACGGGAACGGAAGCGCGGCGCACGGCGCTGATCGCAGCGCCGGACGCGACGCCTCGATCCCGCTAGGCCGCCGGCGTCGCCGCGCGGATCGCATCCCGCAAGCGCCGCCACTGCGACGTGAACCACGCCCCGGCCTCGTCGAGGAGCGTGTAGACGATCGGCACGACGAGCAGCGTCAGCAGCGTCGAAGCCGTGAGTCCGCCGATCGACACGATGCCCATCGGCGCGCGCCACTCGGAGCCGTCGCTTCGCCCGAGCGCGAGCGGCAGCATCCCGAAGATCGTCGATACGGCGGTCATGAGGACCGGCCGCATGCGGGTCGGACCGGCTTCGAGCACGGCTTCGTAGAGCGGGAGTCCGCGCGCGCGCAGCTTGTTCGTGTAGTCGACGAGCAGGATGCCGTTCTTCATCACGATGCCCATCAGCATCAGGAACGCGATCTGGCCCATGACGTCGAGCGAGAGACCCAGCAGTCGGATCGTGGCGAAGGCGCCGAGGAAGGAGAGCGGGGCCGACAGCATGATCGTGAACGGGTGCACGAACGAGTTGAACTGCGACGCCAGGATCATGTAGATCGCGACGAGCGCGAGCACGAACGCGAAGCCGACCGCGGCGGTGGTCTCGCGCAGCCGCTTGCTCGGACCGATGGGCTCGAACTCGTAGCCGGTCGGCAGGTGCAGGTCGCGGGCGAAGCCCGACACCTCCGCGTCGGCGGTCGCCGCCGCCTTGCCGTCGAGATTGGAGTACACCGTGATGGATCGCGTGCGGCTCTCCCGGTCGATCTGGACCGGACCGCTGCCGACCCGCGTCGTGACCAGGTTCGGCAGCGGCACCAGCGCACCCGAAGGCGCGCGCACCCGCACCAGCTCGAGCTTGTCGAGGCGGTCGCGGTACTCGGGGCGCAGCTGCACGCGGACGTCGTAGCGCTCGCCGCCCTCCTCGAAGGTGGCGGCCTTGAAGCCCGCGTAGAGAGCCGCCATCGTGCGGCCGATCTGCAGCACGGGCACGCCCATCTCGGCCGCGCGCTCGCGCGTGATGTCGAGCGCGACCTCGGGCTTGCCGGTCTCGTACGAGAGATACACGTCGCTGTAGCCGCCGGCGTCGCGCATGCGGCCGGCCAGCGTTCCCGCGTACAGATGGAGCCGGTCGATGTCGGGACCGCGCACCGCGTACATCAGCTCCGCGTTGCGAGCGCCCGCGACGTTGACGAACGGAATCTCCTCGACCGCGAAGTCCTGCAGGCCGAGGTCGAGCGCCGCCACCCGCTCGCGCACCGCCGACATCACCTCGTCCTGGCTGAGATCGCGTTCGCTCTTGTGCACGAGCTGCACGTAGATCTGCGCCTCGTTGACCCGCTTGCGGGCGCCCGCGCCGATCGTGGCGAAGCTGACGCGCACCTCCGGCAGCGAACGCAACGCCTCCTCGACGGCCGCCACCGACTCGCGCGTCTGGTCCACGCCGCTGCCGAGCGGCCGCTTGATCCAGACGTTGAACTCGGAGCGGTCCTCCGCGATGACGAAGTCCACCGGCACGCCGCGCGCGACCCACACGCCGGCGATCACCGCCGCGAGCGCGAACCCGACGACGGTCCCGCGATGCGCGAGCCCCCACGCCAAGCTGCGCCGGTAGTGCTGCTCCATCCAGGTGTAGGCGGACTCGAGCGCGTCCCAGAGCCGGCCGCTCGGCGTCTGCGCGCGCAGATAGCGGGCGCAGAGCATCGGCGTCAGCGTCAGCGCGACGAGCATCGAGACCAGCACGGCCGACGCCGCGACCAGCCCGAACTCGCGGAAGAAGCGGCCGACGACGCCCGACATGAAGGCGATCGGCACGAACACGGCGCAGGTCGCGAGCGTCGTCGACAGCACCGCGAGCCCGATCTCGGCGGTTCCGCGCGAGGCGGCCTCCGCGCCGGCCTGCCCCTCCTCCATGTGCCGGTACACGTTCTCGAGCACGACGATCGCGTCGTCGATCAGCATTCCGATCGAGAGCGAGAGCGCCATCAGCGTCATCGTGTTCAGCGTGAAGCCGAGCGCGTAGAAGAGCGTGAAGCTCGCGATCAGCGACGACGGGATGGCGATCGCGGCGATCACGGTGGAGCGCACGTTGCGCAGGAAGAGCAACACCACGACGGAGGCGAGCAGCACGCCGTAGATCATGTCGACGAAGACGCCCGAGATCGCGCTGCGGATGAAGCGCGAGGAGTCGAAGGCGAGGATCATCTCGTAGCCGGGCGGCAGCTCGGCCCGCAGCTCTTCGAGCGCCGCCTTCACGGCGTCGGCCACCGCGACCGTGTTCTCGCCCGACTGCCGCCGCACCAGCAACGAGACGCCCGGCCGGCCGTTGAGCCGCGAGAGCGTGCGCTGCTCCGCCATGCCGTCCTCGACGGTCGTGACGTCGCGCAGGTGGATCACGCGGCCGCCGCGCTCGGCGACGACCAGCGATCCGAACTGCTCGGGGTCGGTCAGCTTGCCGAGCGTCTTCAGCACCCACTCTTCGCGGCCCGTCTCGAGCCGTCCGCCCGGCATCTCGACGTGACCCTGCTGCAGCGCGCCGATCACGTCGTCCACCGCGAGGCCGTAGCCGGAGAGCCGCAGCGGATCGACCCAGATGCGGATCTCGCGGCGCCGGTCGCCGGCGAGGCTCACGCTGCCGACGCCGGGGATCCGCTCGAGCCGCGTCTTCACGCGCTTGTCGGCGTACTCCGAGAGCGCGCGGATCGAATGCGGGCCCGAGAGCATCACCGCGAGGATCGGCGCCGCGTCGGGGTCGACGCGGTCCACGACGGGCGGATCGATGTCGCGCGGCAGCTCGCCGCGCACCGCCGCCACCTTGTCGCGCACCTCCTGCGCCTTCTCGCGGATGTCGTACTCGAGCTCGAACTCGACGTACACCAGCGAGAGCGAGTCCATCGACGCGCTCGACAGCGTGCGGATCCCCTCGATCGTGTTGATCGACTCTTCGAGGACCTGCGTCACCTCGCGCTCGATCGTCTCGGGCGCGGCGCCCTCGAGCACCGTGGTGACGACCACGATCGGGAACTCGACGCGCGGGAACAGGTCGATGCCGAGACGCGGCAACGAGACGAGCCCGAGCACGACGAGGCCGCCGATCAGCATCACGGCGAACACGGGACGACGGATGCAGACGTCGGAGAGGGTCATGAGGCGCCGTCTCCGGCGACGACGCGCACCCGCATGCCGGGCGCGATCTGGCCGGCGGCCTCGCCGACGATGACCTGCGTGCCGGCCTCGATGCCTTCGAGCACCTCGGCCTGCGTCTCTCCGACGAGGCCGATCACGACCGCCACGGGCATCGCGCGCCCCTCGCTCACGACGAACACGCGCGTGCGTCCGTCCTCGGAGCGCACCGCGGCGCGCGGCACGACCAGCACGTCCGACTTCGGCTTCGGCTGGATCTCGACCAGCGCGAACACGCCGGCCTTGAGCGCGTGGTCCTCGTTCGCGACCGGCATGCGCACCGAGTAGGTGCGCGTCGCCGGGTCGATCGAATCGCCGACGGCCGAGATCGTGGTCTCGATCGGCGCCGCGATGCCTTCGATGCGGAGCGTCGCCGCGTCGCCGACGCGCAGCAGCGCGAGCTGGCTCTCCGGGATCGACGCGCGCGCCTCGAGCGTGCCGCTCTCCTGGAGCACGAGCAGGATCGTCTGCGGCTGCACGAGCGCCGTGCTGCCCTCGTCCACGAGCCGCGCCGCGACCGAACCGGCCCACGGCGCGACGACACGCGTGCGCGAGAGCTGGCGGCGCGCGAGCGCGACCGCCTCTTCGGCCTGACGTTCGCTCGCGCGCGCCACCGCGAGCTGCGTCTCGTACTGCTCGATCGCCTGCACGGCGACGACGCCGCGCGCGCGCAGCGAGCGGGCGCGCGCGAGATCGGTTTCTCCCTGGACTCGCTGCGCCCGCACGAGATCGCGCTGCGCCTCCGCCTGCCGCAGCGCCATCTCGTAGGGCTCGGGGTCGATCTCGAAGAGCGGATCGCCCGCCTCGACGCGATCGCCCTCGTCCACGAACACGCGCAGCACGCGGCCCTGCACTTCCGTGCCGATGCGGCTCTCGCGGTGCGGCTCGAGCGTGGCCGACGCGGTGAGCTGCTGGGCGATCGCGCCGCGGCGGGCCGACGCGACCTGCACCTCGACGACGGGCTCCGCGGATCCGGCGGCGACCGACGCTTCGGGCGGGGATGCTGGCTCCGAGCAGCCCGCTCCGATCACCATCACGGCGAGGCACGAGAGCAAACGAAGAGGCGAGATGTCCCGCACCCGGGGTCGTTCCGAGTCGCTCCGCCACAACCGTGTCGTCGAAACGTCCATTGCCGATCCGCCTGTGCGTGAAGCATCGAGGGTGCGAAAGACGTGCCGCTTCCCGCCGAGCGCGTCCGCATGGCCGCCCCGGAAACCGGCCCGGCGGCTTGCCAAATCGAACAGATGATTGAAACATACGTTCGATGGCAGCTCCGGCCGGCACTCCGCGCGCCCGACAGACCCGCGATCGGCTGATCGAGGCCGCCGGAGGCGTCTTCGCGGAGCGCGGCTATCGCGGCGCGACGATGCGCGAGATCGCCGAACGCGCCGGCGCGAACCTCGCCGCCGCCCACTATCACTTCGGCTCGAAGCTCGACCTCTACCGCGACGTCGTGTCCGTGCACTTCGAGCGGCTCGAGGCGCGCCTCGCCGAACGCGGCGGCGCGGTCGAGGCGCTCGACGCCTCGCAGCCGCGCGAGCGCCTCGTCGAACTGCTGCGCGCGCGCGTCGGCACGATGCTCGCGACGCTGCTCGAGCCCGGCGGCGTCCACCCCACGCTCATGCAGCGCGAACTCCTGGATCCGAGCGAGGCGCTGCCCTTCATCGTCGCGCGTTTCATCGAACCCTTGCAGCGCGACACGGCGCGGATCCTCGCCCGGCTCGCCCCGTCGCTCGACGCGGCCTCGGTGCGGCGCTGCATGCACAGCGTCGTCGGGCAGGCGGCGTTCTACCTGACGCACCGCGCGCCGCTGCTCTCGATGATGGGACGCAGCGCGTATCCGTCCGGGTTCGCGGACGGCGTCGCGGATCACATCGTGGCGTTCACGCTCGGCGGACTCGCGGCGCTCGAGCGCGAGCGCGCCCGGAGCGGCCCGCGCCGCGGCAGGAGGAAGACGCGTTGACTCCGCAACGCCGCATCGCAGCGATCGTCCTGGTCGCGCTGCTGGGTCTGGCCGCCTGGCTGTGGATGCGCCGCGACGGCGACGCGCTCCACTACACCGGCTTCGTCGAGGGCGAAGAGCGGATCGTGCGCGCCGAGGTCGGCGGGCGCGTGCTCGAAGTCCCGTTCGGCGAGGGCGACGCAGTGCCCGCCGGCGCCGTGGTGGTCCGCCTCGACGACGCGGACATCGCCGCGAAGCTCGAATCGAAGCGGCGCGAACTCGGCGTGCTCGAAGCGCAGATCGCGCGCCAGCACGAGCAGGTCGCGCTCACGGAGGCGACGTGGCAGCGCGACGTCGCGGCGCGCGAAGCAGAGATGCGTCAGGCCGAAGCGCAGTCGCGGCTCGCCGACGTGACGCACGAGCGGCAGAGCAAGCTCGCGGCCGCCGGCGCGGCGTCGCCGCAGCGGCTCGACGAGGCGCAGAGCGCGCGCGTCGCCGCGAAGAGCGGACTCGAACGCGCACACGACCTGCTCGCCCGCGCGCGCGCGATGGAGGGCGAGATCGCGCTCGCGAAGCGCCAGCTCGGCGTGCTCGAAGAACAGCTCGCGCTGGCGCGCGCCCAGCTCGCCGAGCTCGAGGTGCAGCACGCGCGCTACACGGTGCGCGCGCCCGCCACGGCGACGGTCGTGCAGGCGCAGCTCGTCTGGCCCGGCGAGCTGGCGCAGCCCGGCACGCCGCTCGTCTCGGTGCTCGACCCGGCGGACAAGTACGTGCAGATCTACGTCCCCGTCGGCGACGCCGACCGCGTGCGCGTCGGCGCGCGCGTCGAGATCGAACTCGACAGTTCGCGCGGCCGGCGCGTGCCGGGCGTGGTCTCCTTCGTCGCCGACCAGGCCAACTTCACGCCCGAGAAGATCGAGACGCGCAGCGATCGCCTCGGGCAGGTGTATCGCGCCAAGGTGCGCATCCTCGAAGACGTCGAGCGCTTCCAGCCGGGCACCGAAGGCGACGTCTTCCTCGTCGAGGGAGACGCGGCGCAGACGGCGGAACGATGAGCGCCGCTCTCGCGCCGGCGCAGCCGCCTCCGGCGATCCGCCTGCGCGGCTTCGAGAAGCGCTTCGGCGCGAAGCGCGCGCTCGCCGGACTCGACCTCGCCATCGAAGGCGCGCAACTGGTGGGCGTCGTCGGGCCGGACGGCGCGGGCAAGAGCACGCTGCTGCGCGCGCTGGCCGGGCTGCTGGAGGTCGAGGCCGAAGAGGCGTCGGTGCTCGGGCACGACCTGCGCGGCGACGTCCGCGCGCTCAAGCGCTGCGTCGGCTACGTGCCGCAGGTCTTCGCGCTGCAGCGCGATCTCAGCGTGCTGGAGAACCTGCGCTTCACGGCGCGCCTGCATCGCATTCCGCACGGCGTGTTCGAGGAGCGCACGCGCGACCTGCTCGCGCGCACCGCGCTCGCGCCGTTCACCGCGCGTCCCGCCGGCGCGCTCTCGGGCGGCATGAAGCAGAAGCTCGCGATCGTCAACGCGCTGCTGCCCGATCCCGCGATGCTGGTCCTCGACGAATGCACCGCGGGCGTGGACGTGCTCGCGCGCGCCGAGATCCTCGAGATCCTGGAAGAGCGCCGCGCGCACTCGCTCGTCGTGCTCTCGACCAGCTACGTCGACGAGGCCGCGCGCTGCGATCGGCTCGTGTACCTCGAGAGCGGGCGGCTCGTCGCGCTCGGCACGCCGGGGGAACTGCGCGCGCGCGCGAACATCGAGCTGTACCGCGCGTGGGGCGACGCGCCGCGCGTGATCGCACGGGCCGCGCGCGCTCTCGAGTGGGTCGCAGCCGTGCGCGCCGGCGGAATCTTCACGCGCGTCGAGGTGCCGCTCGCGACCTCGCCGGGCGAGGTCGCCGCGCTGCGCGCGCTCGCGGCGCTGCCGGGCGTCCGCGCCGTCGAGCGCATCGCGGTGGACATGGAGGCGACGCTGCTCACGCTCGCGCGCCGCCGCGCCGCGTGAACGACCCGATCATCACGACGCGCGGGCTCACCCGCCGTTTCGGCGACTTCACCGCCGTGGACGCGCTCTCGATCTCGGTCGAGCGCGGCTCGATCTTCGCCTTCCTCGGCGCCAACGGTTCGGGCAAGAGCACCACGATCCGCATGCTGATCGGCCTGCTCGCGCCAACCGCGGGCGAGGTCGAGGTCGACGGCGTGGACGTGATCGCCGCGCCGCGCCGCGTGCGCGACCGCATCGGCTACATGGGCCAGAAGGTCAGTCTCTATCAGGGCCTCACGCTGCACGAGAACGTCGAGTTCTACGCGGGACTCTTCGGGCTCGCGGGTGAAACGCTGACGCGCCGCTGGGACGCCGTGCGCGAGCGATTCGCGCTGCGCGACGCGGAATCGGAGCGGCCCGAGAACATGCCGGCGGGCGTGCGACAGCGCGCCGGCCTCGCGCTCGCCACGCTCCACGAGCCGCGCCTGCTCTTCCTCGACGAGCCGACCGCCGGCGTGGACGTCGCGAGCCGCGACCTCTTCTGGCAGATCATCCAGGACGAGGCGGAGGCCGGCGTCACCGTCTTCGTGACCACGCACTTCCTCGAAGAGGTGGATTACTGCGACCAGGTCTCGTTCATCGCGGACGGACGCCTCGTCGCGAACGCCACGCCCGAAGAGCTGCGCGGTGCCTACTCGGCGGGCCATCGCATCACGGTGTCGATCGCGCCGGATGCGGCGGCGCTCGCGCGGCTCGCAGCGGCGGGCTTCACGGTCGCGCGCGAGGGCGGCGGCGTCGTGTTGCGGCGCCCCGCGCTCGACGCGCCCGCGCTGGCCGTGCTCCACGAAGCGCTCGGACCGGCTTCGGCCGGCGGCGTCTCGATCGAGCAGCCGGCGATGAACGACGTGTTCCGCGCGATCATCGAGAGGAACGCGGCGTGAACGCCCGCCGCGTGCGCACGCTGGTCGTCCGCGAGGTGCGCGCCACGCTGCGCGACCCGTTCACGATGGTGACGCTGGTCGCGGTGCCGATGGTCGCGTTGCTCGCCTTCTCCTCGGTGCTCGCCACCAACGTGACCGGGATGCGGCTCGGCGTCTTCGACGCGAGCGAGAGCGCGGTCAGCCGCCGCGTCGTCGCGGAGCTCGCGGCCGGTGGCGCGTTCGAGCCGGAGCGCTTCGCGTCGGTGGCGGAGCTCGAGGCCGCGCTGGTGCGTGGCGACGTCAGTACGGCGATCGTGCTGCCGTCCGATCTCGAGAATGCGCTGTCGCGGCGCGGTGCGGCGTCGCCGCCCGAGATCCGCGTGCTCTACGACGGCGCCGAGACGGTGCTCGCCGGCAACGCCGACGCGTTCCTGCGCTCCATACTCTCTGCGACCGGCGCCAGCCTCGCGACGCACGATCTGCGCAGCCGCGACCCTACGCCAGCGGCGGGAACGCCCGGCGGCGTGCGCGTCGTCACGCACGCGCTCTTCAATCCGACGCTCGACGGGCGTCCGTTCATGGTCGCCGGCACCTTCGGCTTCGTGCTCTCGTTCCTGACTGTGCTGATCACCGCCGTCTCGATCGTGAACGAGCGCCTGCAGGGCACCTTCGACCAGCTCCAGCTCACGCCCGCGACGACCGGCGAGATCCTGCTCGGCAAGCTGCTCCCGCTCGGCGCCGTGTTCTCGCTCGACGTGCTGCTGATGGTGGCCGTCGCGGGTCTGGTGCTCGGCGTCTGGCCCGCCGGCAGCGTGCTCTTCTTCTTCGGGGTCTCGGCCGTCTACGTCGTGACCTCGCTGTCGCTCGGGCTGATCTTCTCCGCCACGTCGGCGACGGCGGCCGAGGCGGTGCAGAAGACGGTGCTGTTCAGCATTCCGCTGGTGCAGCTCTCGGGCTTCGCGTTCCCGATCCGCAACATGCCGCTCGGCGTCCAGTGGATCACCGAAGCGATCCCGGCGACGCACTTCATCCGCGTGACGCGCGCGATCTACCTGCGCGGCGCCGGTCCGCTCGAGCTGTGGCCGGAGCTGCTCGCGCTCGCCGCGTTCGGCGTCGGTCTCGTCGCGATCGCGGTCCGCACGCTGGAGCGCCGCACGTGATGCGCCGGCTGCGATCCTTCGCGAGCAACGTCGGGGCGGTCGCGTACCGCGAGGCGACCGTGGTCCGCCACGATCCGACCTTCCTCGGCGTCGTCGCCGCGCAGCCGGTGATGATGCTGCTGCTCTTCGGACTCGCGCTCTCGAACGAACCGGCGAACGTGCCGTGGGCGGTGCTCGACCAGAGCCAGAGCGCCGCGTCGCGGCGGCTCGTGCAGGAGATCGAGAGCACCGGCTACTTCCTCGCGCCGCAGGCCGTGCCGAGCTACGACGCGGGACGCGACATGCTCGGACGCGGCCATGCCGTCGCGCTGGTCGTGATCCCGCGCGACTTCCACCGCGACGCGTTGCGCGGAACGCCGGAGCTGCAGCTGCTGCTCGACGGC
>JALOQG010000372.1 GCA_025453505.1 Myxococcota bacterium
ACGCAGCGCAGTGACGCGAGCGTGCTCGACACGCTGGCCGTCGCGCTCGCGGCGAACGGCCGCTTCGAGGAGGCGGTCGCCGAACTCGACGCCGCGCTCGCGCTGCTCGGTCCTGCCGCGCCCGAACGCGTCGCCGCGCTGCGGGCGCGACGCGACGCGTTCGTGCAGCGGCGGCCCTTCGTCGAGACCCGGCCCGACGGCGGAGCCGCTCCTACTCGACCGTGACGCTCTTGGCGAGATTGCGCGGCTGATCGACGTCGGTGCCCTTCAGCATCGCCACGTGGTAGGCGAGCAGCTGCAGCGGCACGACGGCCAGCAGCGCCGTCAGGTATTCGCCGAGGTCGGGGATGTAGAGCACGTCGTTGGCCTTCTCGGCGATCTCCGTGTCGCCCTCGGTGGCGATCGCGATCACCTGGCCGTCGCGCGCGCGCACCACCTCGAGGTTCGAGATCACCTTGTCGTAGACCGCGCTCTTCTCCGCGATCACGACGACGGGCATGTTCTCGTCGATCAGCGCGATCGGACCGTGCTTCATCTCGCCGGCGGCGTACGCCTCGGCATGGATGTAGGAGATCTCCTTGAGCTTGAGCGCGCCTTCGAGCGCGATCGGGTACATCACGCCGCGGCCGAGGTAGAGGAAGTCGCGCGCGTCCTTGTACTTGTGCGCGATCTTCCGGACCGCATCGTCGAGCTGGAGGACCTGCTCGACGTTGCGGCGCAGGCGCTGGAGGTCGGCAAGGCGGCGGCGCAGCTCCTCGGCGCCGATCACGCCGCGCGCGTGGCCGAGCTTCAGCGCGACGAGGTACAGCGCGACGACCTGCGTCGTGAACGCCTTGGTCGAGGCGACGCCGATCTCGGGTCCGGCGTGCGTGTAGAGCACGTCGTCGCAAGCGCGCGCGATCGTGGCTTCGCGCACGTTGCAGACCGACAGCGAGCGGGCGCCCTGCCCCTTCGCCTCCTGCAGGGCGGCGAGCGTGTCGGCGGTCTCGCCGGACTGCGAGACGGCGATCACGAGCGCCTTGTCGCCGACGATCGGCCGGCGATAGCGGTACTCGCTCGCGACGTCGGCGAGGGCCGGCACCTTCGCGAGCTGCTCGATCATGGCGGCGCCGAGCAGCGAGGCGTAGTACGCGGTGCCGCACGCGACGAGATGCACGCGATCGATCGCCTTCGCCTTCTCGGGCGCGAAGTCGATGCCGTCGAGGTCGAGATCGGCCGAGCCTTCGTGCCAGATCACGCGCGTGCCGATCGTGTCGGTGATCGCGCGCGGCTGCTCGTAGATCTCCTTCTGCATGAAGCGGTCGTAGCCGCCCTTCTCCGCGGACACGGGGTCCCAGTTGATCAGCTTCGGATCGCGGCGCTGCGGCGCGCCCTCGATGTCGCTGACCGCGACCGAGGCTCGATCGATCACCGCGAAGTCGCCGTCCTGCAGGAAGATCATCTGACGCGTGTAGGGCAGCAGCGCCGGGATGTCGGAGCCGAGGAAGGACTCGCCCTCGCCGACGCCGAGGATGATCGGGGATCCGCCCTGCTTGGCCGCGACGATGCGCTCGGGCTCGGCCTCGGACACGACGGCGATCGCGTACGACCCGATCATGTGCTTCGCGGCGCGGCGCACGGCGATCGAGAGATCCGGCGCGCCGCGGCGCAGCTCCCGTTCGACCAGGTGCGCGACCAGCTCCGTGTCGGTCTCGGACTCGATCTCGCGGCCTTCGGCTTCGAGCTCCTGCCGGATCGCGCGGTAGTTCTCGATGATCCCGTTGTGCACGACGGCGACGCCGCCGGCGCGATGCGGATGCGCGTTGCGGACGGACGGCTTGCCGTGCGTCGCCCAGCGCGTGTGGCCGATCCCGACGGTGCCGGGCAGCGGATCGTCCTTCAGCAGGTCCTCGAGCGCCGCGAGCTTGCCGACGGCGCGGCGCGTGGTCAGGCCGCCGTTCTCGAAGACCGCGATGCCCGCCGAGTCGTAGCCGCGGTACTCGAGGCGGCGCAGGCCGTCGATGAGCACCTCGACCGCGCGCCGATCCCGTCCCACGTAGCCGACGATTCCGCACATGTTCCCTACTCCTTGCCGTGCTTGCCGGGCTTCGGCTGCTTCTGCTTGCCCGGGCGCAAGCGCCACCCTTCGACGTTCTTCTGCCGCGCCCGCGCGACGCCGAGCGAATCCTTCGGCACGCGCTCGGTGATCGTCGATCCCGCCGCCACGAACGCGTTGGCCTCGATCGTCACCGGCGCGATGAGGTTCGCGTTGCAGCCGACGAAGGCCTTCTCTTCCACGCTCGTGCGGTTCTTGTTCACGCCGTCGTAGTTCACGACGACCGAGCCGCAACCGAAGCTGGCGCCCGCGCCGACATCCGCGTCGCCGATGTACGAGAGATGGTCGGCCTTCACGCCTTCGCCGAGCGTGCTGTTCTTCACCTCGACGAAGTTGCCGATTCGCACGCCCGTCCCGAGCCGCACGTCGGGCCGCAGATGCGCCGACGGACCGAGCACGACGTCGTCGCCGAGCGTCGAGGACTCGATCACGGTATGCGCCTTGATCCAGCAGCGTTCGCCGATGCGGGTCGCGCCCTGGATCACGCAGCCCGGCTCGATCACGGTGTCGCGGCCGATCTGCACGTCCCAGTCGAGATACGTCGCGTCGGGATCGACGAGCGTGACGCCCTCGTCCATGACGCGGGCGGCCGTGCGACGCCGCAGCACCGCCGCGGCGCGCGCGAGCTCGGCGCGCGAGTTGATGCCGAGCGCCTCGTCGGCGTCGTCGAGCGGAATCGCTTCGATGCCGCGGCCTTCGCGCACGGCGATGCCGACGATGTCGGTGAGATAGATCTCGCCCTGCGCATTGTCCGGGTCGACCTGGCCCAGCGCCTTCCACAGGAACTCGGCGTCGACGAGGTACGTGCCCGTGTTGCCTTCCGGGATGCGCAGCTCCTCGGGCGTGGCGTCGGTGGTCTCGACGATGCGCTGCACGCGGCCCTGCGCATCGCGCACGATGCGGCCGGGCAGCGGCTCCATCGCGGAGAGGATCAGTACGTCCACGCCGCGTCGCGCCTTCTCGGCGCGCATGCGCGCGAGGGTCTCGGCGCGCAGCAGCGGCGTGTCTCCGTAGAGGATCAGCACGTCGCCGGAGAAGCCGGCGAGGGCGTCGCGGGCCTGGAGCACCGCGTGACCGGTTCCCTTGCGCTCGGCCTGGAGCACGAACGTCGCGCGGCCGGTGAAGGCGGCCTCGACGCGCTCCGAATCGCGGCCGATCACGACCACCAGCCGCTCGGGCTCCTGGGCCCGCGCGACGTCGATCGAGTACGCGAGCATCGGCCGCCCGCCGAGCTCGTGAAGCACCTTCACGAGGCCCGACTTCATGCGCTTGCCCTGGCCCGCGGCCAGGATCACGACCGCCAGCGGCCGGCTCATCGATCCCCCAGTTCCGAATCTCGCCGCTCGCCTGCGGCTCGCTACGCGGGAACTCATCTCGCCGCTCGCCTGCGGCTCGCTACGCGGGAACTCATCTCGCCGCTCGCCTGCGGCTCGGCTCGCTACGCGGGAACTCATCTCGCCGCTCGCCTGCGGCTCGCTACGCGGGAATAACAGAGATGGTTGCGGGTTCGGCAGGCGGCCCGCAGCCAGTCACGTATCGCCCCGGATCGGACGCGCTTGAGGGAGGCGCGTCGCGGCCTGCGGAGCCGGTCATCTTAACCCGAGGAAGCGAGACTGGGGCGTCCGCTCCCCAGCGCTCACCCAGGCCCCGGAGGGAGAAATGCTCGGAGCCGGGCCGACCGCCCCACGCCTGGGTTAAGTTGCTCGTCTGACGCCCGGTCGCAGCGCCCACGGAGAGAGATCCATCCAAGTCTTCGGTAACACCCAGGGCCTCAAGGCCAGCCAGGTCCACGCCCTCGAGCGCCTCTACCGGCGCCGCCTCCCGTCCGACCGCCTCGTCACGCACGAGTTCGCGCGCGAGTTGAGCGAGCTCTCGCACGACCTCGGCCGCGAGGTCGGCGTGCTGATCGACCGGCGCGGGGCGGTCACCCACGCGATGGTCGGCACGACCACCGGCATCGAGATGCCGGAGTGGGGTCGTCTGCGCGCGGGCCAGGGTCGCCTGCGCGGCCTGCGCTGCGTGCACACCTATCTCGGCGACGAGCCGCTGACTCACGACGATCTCACCGACCTCGCCAAGCTGCGGCTCGACGCGATGGTGACGCTCGGCTTCGACGCGGCGGGCCTGCCGACCGAGGCCCACGTCGCGCACCTGCGGCCCGCGAAGCTCGACGGCACCGTCGTCGAGCGCATGCCGCCGGTCGCGCCCGCGCGCCTCGATCTCGATTTCGCGGACTGGATCGGCGCGCTCGAAGAAGAGCTCGCGCGCACGACACGAACGCGCGAGATCGGCGGCCGCGACCGCGCGATCCTGGTCGCGGTCAGCGCCGGCCGCTCGCGCCACGACACCGACGACGCCGTCGTGGAGCTGCGCGAGCTGGCGCGCTCGGCGGGCGTCGAAGTCGCAGACGTGATCGTCCAGGTGCGGCCGCAGATCGATCCGCGCACGTTGATCGGCTCCGGGCGGCTCGAGGATCTCGTCGTCCGCGCCTTCCAGCACGACGCGGATCTCGTGATCTTCGACCACGATCTCTCCCCCGCGCAGGCGCGCAATCTCGCCGAGCGCCTC
>JALOQG010000042.1 GCA_025453505.1 Myxococcota bacterium
TCTCCAAGATCCACCACTGCATGGTGGACGGGATCTCGGGCGTGGACCTGCTCGCGGTGCTGCTCTCGGCCGATCCGGTCGAAGCCGCCGATCCGCCGCACGCGTGGCTGCCGCGTCCGGCGCCGAGCGCCGCACAGCTCGCGCGCGACGAAGCGGAGCGCGCGCTGCGCGCGCCGCTCGACGCCGCGTCGGCGCTCTGGGACCTCGCACGCGACGAAGATCACGCGCGCGAACGCCTCGCGGCGCGGCTCGGCGCGCTCGGATCGTTCGTCACGCGCGGCGGCGGTGCCTTCGCGTCGCCCACGCCGATCAACCAGCCCGTCGGCCCGTACCGTCGCGTGGACTGGCTCGACATGGACCTGCGCCGCGTGCGCAGCGTCGCGAAACAGCTCGGCGGCACGGTGAACGACGTCGTGCTCACCACCGTGGCGGGCGGCGTGCGCCGCTTCCTCAAGCGCTCGCGCCAGGAGGATCTGCGCAAGCTCGACTTCCGCGTGATGACGCCGGTCAGCACGCGCGACACCTCCGAGCGCGGCAAGCTCGGCAATCGCGTCTCGGCGTGGGTGGTGCCGCTGCCGCTGGACGATCGCGATCCGCTCGCCCGCTGGGAGCGCGTGCGCAAGCAGACCGCGGAGCTCAAGCGCAGCCACGCGGCGCTGGCGGCGGACACGATGGTCCAGCTCACCGAGTGGACGGGCACGACGCTGCTCTCGCTCGGCGCGCGGCTGATGAACGTCGCGCTGCCCTTCAATCTCGTCGTCACGAACGTACCGGGACCGCGCGACACGCTCTACCTGCTCGGCGCGACGCTGCTCGAATCGCATCCGCTGATCCCGCTGATGGGCCATCTCGCGACCGGCATCGCGCTGATGAGCTACCGCGACACGCTCTCGTGGGGCTTCTGCGCGGACTGGGATCTCGTCCCCGATCTGCACGAGTTCGTGCTCGCGATGGATCACTCGTTCCGCAAGCTCTCCGAGGCGGCGGGCGTCGGAACTTGAGATGACGCCGGCGCCCCGCGATCCGCTCCCGCCCGGTGTCGCCGAGGGACTCGCGGATCCCCGCGCGCATCCGGACGACGCGAGCGCCGCGAGCGGCCTGCGCTGGATCCAGACCCACCTCTCCCACGTCTTCCTGAGCGGCACGCGCGTCTACAAACTGCGCAAGGCGGTCTCGCTCGGCTTCGTGGACTTCGGCACGCGCGCCGCTCGCAACGCCGACTGCGTGCGCGAGCTGCTGCTCAACCGGCGCCTCGCCCCCGACGTGTACCTGGGCGTCGCGCCGGTCGAACGGACGCCGGACGGTGTGCGCGTCGGCAAGGCCACGGCCGAGCCGGATCCCGCCGCGTTCGGCGCCGATCCACGCGAGCTGGTGCTGGTGATGCGTCGGTTGCCGGACGGCCGCGACGCGCTCTCGCTGCTCGAACGCGGCGCGCTGCGCGCGCACCACGTCGACTCGGTCGCGCACACGCTCGCGCGCTTCCACGCGCGGCATCGCCTCGGCGTCCCCAGCCCGTGGAGTCCGGAAGAGTGGCGCGAACGCGTCCATCGCCCCGTGCAGGACAACGTGGCGGTGACGACGGGACGCGTGGACGAGAACCGCGCCGCCTGGCAGCGGCTCGGCCGCCGCGCGCGAGAATTCGCCGAGCGGCACGCGGCGGCGTTCGAGTCGCGACGTCTCGCCGGCCGGGCCGTCGACGGACACGGCGACGTGCATCTCCAGCACGTCTGGTTCGAGACCGACCGCGCGGCGCCGATCCTGATCGACTGTCTCGAGTTCCGCGACGACCTGCGCCAGATCGACGCGGCCGCCGAGGTCGCGTTCCTCGCGATGGACCTCGCCTACCGCCGCCGCGCGCGCCTCGCCGCGCGCTTTCTGCGCACCTACGCTGCCGAAGCGGACGACTTCGACCTGTATCGCGTGGTCGATTACTACGTGAGCTACCGCGCCGCGGTGCGTGCGAAGGTCGCGGCGCTCGCGTCGGTGGACGCGGACATCGCGGCCGATCAGCGCGCCGGCGCCGCGAAGAGCGCGGCGCGCCACCTCTCGTTCGCGTCGCGTGCGCTCGCGCCGCGGCCGCAGGGCGCGCTCGCGCTCGTCACCGGCGTCGTCGGCACCGGCAAGAGCACGGCGGCCACGGCGCTCGCCGACGCGACGCAGGGGGTCGTGATCGCCTCGGATCGCGTGCGCAAGCACCTCGCCGGACTCGCCGTCGACGACCGCAGCGGCGCCGCCGCCGGCCTCTACAGCGACGCGTCGAAGGATGCGGTCTACGCAGCCATGCTCGAGCGCGCCGCCGCCGTGCTCGACGGCGGTCGCGTCGCGATCCTCGACGCCACGTATGCGAGCCGAGCGCATCGCGACGCCGTCGTCGCGTTCGCCCGCGCGCGCGGGCTCGGCGTCACGATGCTCGAAACCGTGTGCGATCCCGCGACGACGCGCGCGCGGCTCGCGCAACGCAAGGCGCACGGCCGCGACGCCTCGGACGCGGGCCCGGAGCGTTACGAGCGGAGCATCGCGGAGTTCGAGCCGCTCGCGACCCGGGACGACGCTGCCGTGCACAGGATCGCGACGCACGAGCCGCATTGGCGGCGCCGCGTCGCCGACGTCGGACGCGAGATCGGGCGCCGCCGCAAGGCGTCGTCCGCATTGCAGAGATGACACGAGAGGGAGTTCCCAGGACCGAACGTGCGAGCGACGCGGATGCGGAGCGGTAGCATGCGTTCGGATGTGATCGCGCGAGTCTGCGCGGGAAGGAGACCGATCGATGACAGCGAAACAGTCGAAGAAGGCCGCCGGGCGCAAGAGCAGCACCATGCAACGCCTGTCGCCCGCCGAGAAGGCCGCCTACGGCGAGATCAAGCAGGGCATCAAGCACGTCGAGAAGTCGATCGGCGAGGTCCAGAAGGGCCTGCGCAAGGCGGAGAAGGCGATCGAAGCCGACGCGAAGCAGCGCATCCGCGAGCTCCGCAAGGAAGGCAAGGCGCAGCTCGCCGCCCTGAAGTCGAAGCGGAAGGAAGCGGCGCAGTTGATGAAGCGCCTGTCGGCCGCAGCCGAAGACTCCTGGCACGACGTCCGGACGAGCGCGGAGCAGGTGCTCGCGGACGCGAAGGCCACGGCCAACGGCATCGCCAGCCGGATCCGGAGCGCGCTGAGCCGCTGATCGCGATCGCGCTCGAGCAGAGCCCCGATTCGGAGTGCCGGGTCGGGGCTCCTCAGTACCCGAACGCGTAGATCTCGGGGTGCGCGTCGGCGTATTCGCGCGCGAAGGCGAGCTGCTCGCGGGTCTGCGCGTGCAACTCGAAGAGCGGCTCGCCGCGCGCGACCACGTCGCCGGCGCTCTTCGCGATCCAGATGCCGGCGCTCTCGGAGGCCGGCGCGCCGGCCAGCTTCGCGATCTTCGCCATCGCCCAGCAGTCGACCGCGCGGATGCGGCCGTCGGCGGGCGCGAGCACCGCGCAGCGATGCGGCGCTTCGGGCGGCGGCTCGCGGCGGCCCTGCGCGTCGATGATCTCGTCGAGCTTGCGCTCGGCGGCGCCGCCGTCGAGCGCTTCGCGCGCGCGGCGGTAGCCCTCGGCCGGCGCGACGGCGCCCACCATCTCGAGGATGCGCGCGGTGAGGAAGAGCGATTTCTCGCGCAGGTCGAGCGGCGCGTCGGGCGCGCGCGCGAGCACCGCGAGCGCGTCGAGGGCTTCGAGGCGCGGACCGATGCCGCGCCCGATCGGAGCGAACGCGTCGGTCACGACCACTTCGACGCGCAGCCCGATCGCCGCGGCGACGGTCTCGAACATCGTGCCGAGGTGTGCGGCGTCGGCGCGCTCGCGCACCTTCGCGGTCGGGCCGACCGGCACGTCGATCAGCGCGTGCGTCGCGCCGGCCGTCTTCTTCTTGGCGAGGATCGACGCGACCATCTGCGTCTCGGTGTCGACGCCCATCGGGCGCTCGACGGTGATCATGATGTCGTCGGCCGGGGCGAGATCGAGCGCGCCGCCCCACGCGATGCAGCCTCCCGTCTGCGACACCACCTCGTGCAGCCGCGCCGGCGTCAGCGCGACCTCCGCGAGCACGCCCATCGTGTCCGCCGTACCCGCCGGACTCGTGATCGCGCGCGACGACGTCTTCGGCACCGTGACGCCGAGCGCCGCGAGGATCGGCACCACGACCAGCGTGGTGCGATTGCCGGGAACGCCGCCGACACAGTGCTTGTCGGCGATCGGTCCGGGGCCGAAGTCGAGGCTCGAGCCCGAGGCGATCATCGCGCGCGTGAAGTCGATGATCTCGTCCATGTCGAGCCGGCGCAGCGCGCAGGCGAGCACGAACATCGAGAGCTCGACCTTCGAATAGCGGTGATGCACCACTTCTCCGAGGATCGCGTCGAAGGCGGCGCGATCGAGCCGCCCGCCGGCCAGCTTGCCGCGCACCAGGTCCACGCTGGCCGGCGCGGGCGTCAGCGTCGCCGTGACCTCGGTGCCCTCGGGCAGATCGAGATCGACGAACGCGAGCCGCGAGAGTCCGATCTCGTGCGCCGTGATCAACGCGTTCGAGCAGAAGTTCAGCACCCCGCCGATCTCGCGCCGCTCGCCCGTCTTCGGATGGCGCCCGACCACGCGCACGCGATCGAGCGGCCGGAAGCCGAGCTGGCCGGCGCGTACGGCCTCTTCGTGGATGAACACGACCGGCTCGTTGAAGGTGTCGATGCACAGATCGCGCAGTCGGAACAAGCGTCAGCCCTCCCCTGAGCTGCCGGCGAGTGCGCGCGCGACGAGCGGCGCCACGCGGATCGCGTTGCTCGGATGCACCACGGTGTCGCACGACACGACGCGCGTCACGCCCGCGCGGCCGATGCGCGCGAGGGCGCCACGCGCGAAGAGCGCGTGCACCACGACGACCGACACGCGCAGGACGCCGGCGCGGCGCAACGCGCGCGCCGTCGCGGCGATCGTCGCGCCGCTCGCGGCGATGTCGTCCACGATCACGGCGTGCCGCGGCGCACGCAGCCCGGGCAACGGCGGCACCTCGACCTGCACGCGCGCGTCGCCGAGCCGGCGCTTCGCCGCCACTCGCCACGGCACGCGCGCGGCGCGGGCGATCGCGCGCACCCACGGCGCGGACTCTTCGTCGGGGCCGACGACCAGCGCGCGCGGCACCGTCCGTCGCAGCCACGCCGCGATCGCGGGCGCGGCCGGCACCGAGAGCGCGGGGCACGCGAACACCTCGCCGAGGCGGCGGATGCGGTGCAGATGCGCTTCGACCGTGACGACGCGGTCGAATCCGCGCCCGAGCAGATCGCCGACGACGCGCTGCGAGATCGCGTCGCCCGGCTCGAACACCGCGTCCTGTCGCATGTAGGGCAGGTACGGCGCGACCAGGGCGACGCGCGGCGCGCCGGCGCGGCGCAGCGCGTCGGCCGCGAGCAGCGTCTCGACGAGCTTCGCGTCGGGGACGTCGAGCGCGCGCACCAGCACCGCGCTCGCGCGCAGCGGCGCGCGCACGCGGACGCGGCTCTCGCCGTCGGGAAAGCGGTGCACGCGGACGCGGCGCAGCGGTGCGCCCGTCGCGCGCGCGAGCGCGGCGCCGAAGCGGCGCGTGTCGTCGAAGGCGTGCACCTCGAAGCGCGCGCGCGGCATCAGTCGAGCCGGACGCGCTCGCCGTGCTGCGGCACGATCGCGGTCCAGCCGAGCCGCGCGCCGATCTCGCGCTGCAGCGCTTCGGACTCGGGAACCTCGCCGTGCACGACGAACGCGACGCGCGGCGGCGACGGCGCGGTTCCGAGCCAGCGGAGCAGCTCGTCGGAATCCGCGTGCACGGAGAAGCCGGCGCCGTCCACGACCTCGGCGGCCACCGGCACGTAGCGACCGTGGATCTTGAGGAACTTCGCACCCTGCAGCAGCGAGCGGCCGCGCGTGCCTTCGGCCTGGAATCCCGCCAGCACGACGCTGTTGCGCGAATCCGGCAGCCGGCGCGCGAGGTGGTGCAGCACGCGTCCGCCCGTCGCCATGCCCGAAGCCGAGATGATGATGGCCGGCAGCGGCGCGTCGTGGATCGCGATCGAGGCCTTCGTGTCGGGCGCCTCCATCAGGTCGCCCGGGTCGAACGGCTCGGGATGGCCGCGCAACTCGGGACGGATCTCGGCGTCGCCGTCGCGGACGGCGCGTTCGTAGACGCGCAGCGCCGCGCTCGCCATCGGGCTGTCCACGTAGACGGGCAGATTGGGGATGCGGCCCTCGGCGACGAGCCGCCGCAGATCGAGCAGCAACACCTCGGTGCGATCGACGGCGAAGGCGGGAATCAGCACGGCGCCACGCCGCTCGGCAGTACGCCGGATCGCGTCGGCGACGCGCTCGATCGCGCCGGCCTCGTCGTGCCGCCGGCCGCCGTAGGTGGACTCGACGAGCACGGTGCCGCATGCCGCGAGCGGCGCGGGCGGCAGCAGGATCGGGTGGTTCGCGCGGCCCAGGTCGCCCGACACCACGACGGCGTCGGCCTCGCGTCCGTCCGCCACGATGCGCAGCCACGCGGAGCCGAGGATGTGTCCGGCGCGATGGAACGAGACGACGACGCCCGGCGCCACCTCGACCACTGCGTCCGTCGCGACCGGACGGAAGCGGCGCAGCGCGCGGTCCGCGTCGGCCTCGGAGAAGAGCGGCAGCGCGGGGCGATGCTTCGAGAAGCCCTTGCGATTGGCGTAGGCGGCGTCCTCTTCCTGGATGCGTCCGGCATCGGGCAGCAGGATCCGGCACAGCGCGGCCGTGTTCCCGGTGCAGAAGACAGGACCTGCGAAGCCCTGACGGACGAGCGCGGGCAGGTACCCCGAGTGATCGAGGTGAGCGTGCGTCAGCACGACGGCGTCGAGCTCGCGCACGTCGAGCGGCAGCGCCTCCCAGTTGCGGAGCCGCAGCTCCTTCAGACCCTGGAAGAGTCCGCAATCGATCAGCACGCGCGCGCGCTCGGTCTCGATCAGGTAGCGGGAGCCGGTGACGGTGCGGGTCGCGCCGAGGAAGCGCAGCGTCGGGACGGACGGCGTCATCGGAAGGCATTGGAGCACGTCGGAGCGGATTGCGAAACGGAGCGGCCCGGCCGGGTCGCCCGCCCGACGCGAGGCACGGCCTGCGATCGTCGCGTCCTTTATGCTGCCCTGCGCGAGACCTGCCACGTATGATGGAACGCCCGAAGGAGATCCGCGCGCCTCATGCTCGACGCGACGACCCCTCCGCTCTGGCTCTCGCGCGAAGATCTTCAGCGCCTCGTGGACGCGTTGCGCGCGCAAGGCCGCCGCGTGCTCGGTCCGGTCGTGCGCGAGGGCGTGCTGCGCTTCGATGAAGTCCGCTCGATCGGCGAGCTGCCCGAAGGTTGGAGCGACGAGCAGGCTCCGGGCCGCTATCGGCTCACGCATCGCAAGGACGACGCCTCTCTCTTCGGCGTCGTCAGCGGACCGGACAGCCTGAAGCCGCACGTGTTCGCGGCGCGCGAACCGCTGCTCCAGATCGAAATGGACGCGGGGTCGGGACCCGGCCGACCGTTCCGCGCCGAGCCGATCGTGCCGGACGCCGAACCGCTCGCACTCCTCGGCGTGCGCGCCTGCGACCTCGCCGGGCTCGCGGTGCAGGACCGCGTCTTCCTCGGCGATCGCTTCGTCGACGCGAGCTACGCCGCGCGCCGCGCGCGCCTCTTCCTCGTCGCGGTCGGCTGCACGCACGCGGTCGCGACCTGCTTCTGCGCTTCGATGGACACCGGCCCCGCCCCGCGCGCGGGTTCGGGCTACGACGTCGCGCTGACCGAGATCGACGGCGGCTTCGTCGCGCGCGCCGGCAGCGACGCCGGCGCGGCGCTGCTCGCGTCGCTGGCGCCCGGCCCGGCGCCGGCGGCCACGCTCGAACGCGAGCGCGACGCCTACGCCGCGTGCGCCGCCGGCATGCAGCGCTCGCTGCCGCGCGAGTCGGTGCGCGACCTGCTCTTCGAGAACCTCGACCACCCGCGTTGGGACGCCGTCGCCGAGCGCTGTCTCTCGTGCGCGAACTGCACGATGGTGTGCCCCACCTGTTTCTGCCACGACGTGCGCGACGAGCCGTCGGTCGATCTGCGGGGATCCGTCCGCGTGCGCGAGTGGGACTCGTGCTTCAACGTCGAGCACGCGCGCATCCACGGGCTCGACTTCCGCCCGCACGTGCGCGAGCGCTACCGCCAGTGGCTCGTGCACAAGCTGGCGAGCTGGGTCGATCAGTTCGGCAGCTCCGGCTGCGTCGGCTGCGGGCGCTGCATCGCGTGGTGCCCGGTCGGCATCGATCTCACCGAAGAAGTCGCCGCGATCGCGGCGAACGGCGCGGCGCAATGACCGCGCAGGACTTCGCGACGGCGATGCGCCCCGAGCCGGCGGAGATCGTCGACAAGCGCGCGTTCGGCGCGGACCTCTACGCCTTCCGGCTGCGCCTGCTCGAGCCCGGCGCGCGCGAGCGCTTCGCGTTCCAGCCCGGCCAGTTCAACATGGTCTACGCGCCGGGCGTCGGCGAAGTCGCGATCTCGATCTCGTCGGACCCCGACGACTTCGATCTCGAGCACACGATCCGCATCGTCGGCCGCACCACGCAGGTGATCGAGGCGATGGAGCCGGGCGACGTGCTCGGGCTGCGCGGACCCTACGGGCGCGGCTGGCCGCTCGCCGAAGCGCACGGCCGCAATCTGCTGATCGTCACGGGCGGGCTCGGCTGCGCGCCGGTCTCGGGCGCGATCGACTACGTGTTCCGCCGCCGCGCGAGCTACGGCCACGTGACGATCCTGCACGGCGTGAAGAAGTCGTCGGACCTCGTGCACCGGGCGCGCTTCCTCGAATGGCGCCGCCAGCCCGACACCACCGTGCTGCTGACCGCCGACCAGCCCGATCGCGCGTGGCGCGACCGCAGCGGCGTCGTCACCGAACTCTTCGAGGAGGTCGAGCTCGATCCCGCGCGCACAGTCGTCCTGATGTGCGGGCCCGAAGTGATGATGCGCTACGCGATCCGCATCCTGCGCGCGCGCGGCGTCTCCGACGACGACCTCTACGTCTCGCTCGAGCGCAACATGAAGTGCGCGGTCGGCTGGTGCGGGCACTGCCAGCTCGGGCCCGAGTTCGTCTGCAAGGACGGCCCGATCTTCAGCGTGCGACGGCTCGGCCGCCTGCTCCAGGTGCACGGGCTGTGACGGAGAAGCCGCGCCTCGCCGTCTTCAAGTTCGCGTCGTGCGACGGCTGCCAGCTCTCGATCCTGAATCTCGAGGACGAGCTGCTGGCGCTCGCCGAACGCGTCGAGATCGCGAACTTCCTCGAGGCGTCGAGCCGCGTCGACGCCGAGGGTCCGTGGGACGTGACGCTCGTCGAGGGCAGCATCACGACCGCGCACGACGCCGAGCGCATCCTCGACATCCGCGAGCGCAGCCGCGTGCTGGTGACGATCGGCGCGTGCGCGACGAGCGGCGGCATCCAGGCGCTGCGCAACGTCGCCGACGTCGAGGCGTGGAAGTCGATCGTGTACCCGCACCCCGAGTGGATCCGCACGCTCGCGACCTCCACCGCGATCGCCGAACACGTGCGCGTGGACCACGAGATCCAGGGCTGCCCGGTCAACAAGGACCAGGTGCTGCGCGTGCTCGCGCGGCTGCTGCTCGGCTCGAAGCCGGATCTGCCGCTCGCGAGCGTGTGCATCGAGTGCAAGCGGCGCGGCAACGCCTGCGTGCTGGTATCGCGCGGCGTGCCCTGCATGGGACCGGTGACGCGCGCCGGCTGCGGCGCGATCTGTCCCAGCCTCGGCCGCGACTGCTACGGCTGCTTCGGCCCCGCCGCGGATCCGAACCCGGCATCGCTGATCCGCTCCTTCGAAGCGGCGGGTCTCTCGCGCGCCGACGCCGTCCGGCGTCTGCGCCACATCAACGGCTGGCGGCGCGAGTTCCGCGACGTCGCCGACCGCCTGGAGCGCGACGCATGACGGAACGGCGCACCATCGAGGTCGGCGCGATCGCGCGCGTCGAGGGCGAGGGCGCCCTGCACCTCGTGCTCGAAGGCGACCGCGTCGTCGACCTGCGCCTCGAGATCTACGAACCGCCGCGCTTCTTCGAAGCGCTCGCGCGCGGGCGGCGCGCCGACGAGCTGCCCGATCTGATGGCGCGCATCTGCGGCATCTGCCCGGTCGCGTACCAGATGAGCGCGGTGCACGCGATCGAAGCGGCGTGGGGCGTCGCGATCGACCCGGGCGTGCGCGCGCTGCGCCGGCTCTACTACGCGGGCGAGTGGATCGAGAGCCATCTGCTGCACATGATGTTCCTCGCGGCGCCGGACTTCCTCGGGCTCGACGACGCGATGCAGATCGCGCAGCGCCATCGCAACCAGGTCGAGCGCGCGCTGCGGCTGCGCAAGCTCGGCAACCGCATCCTGATCCTGCTCGGCGGGCGCTCGGTGAATCCCGTCGGCGTGCGCATCGGCGGCTTCCACCGCATCCCGACGCGCGCCGAGCTGCGCGCGCTCGCCGACGAGCTGCGGCCCGCGCGCGCCGAGGCCGAGCTGCTGCTGCACTGGTTCGCGAGCCTGCCCGTGCCGAGCCGGCCGCAGGACGTCGAGCTCGTCTCGCTGCGGCACGCCTCCGAGTATCCGATGAACGAAGGGCGCATCGTCTCCTCGCGCGGGATCGACGTCGCCGCGGCGGAGTTCGAGACGGCCTTCGAGGAAGTGCAGGTGCCGCACTCGACGGCATTGCACGCGCGCAATCGCGCGACCGGAACGCCGTATCTCGTCGGGCCGATCGCTCGCGTGATGGGAAACCTCGATCACCTCTCGCCCGCCGCGGCCGCCGCGCACGCGTCGCTGGCCGAACGCTTCGCTTCGCCCGATCCCGCGGCGTCCGTGTTCGCGCGCGGCATCGAAGTGATCCAGGCGATGGACGACGCGCTCGCCGTACTCGACGCGGATCTGCCGCCGCCCGCCGAGCCGCAGGCGGTGCCGCGCGCCGGCATCGGCCACGCGGTCACCGAGGCGCCGCGCGGCATCCTGTACGTGTCGCTCGAAACGGATGCGGCGGGCGACGTGCAGCGGCTTCGCATCGTGCCGCCGACCTCGCAGAACCAGGCGCAGATCGAGGCCGACCTGCGCGCGCTCGCGCCGCGCATCCTCGCGATTCCCGAGGACGAGGGCCGCCGCCTCGCCGAGGCCGCGATCCGCGACTACGACCCGTGCATCTCGTGCGCGACGCATTTCCTCACCGTCACCGTCGAGCGCCGGGAGCCGCCGTGCGAGTCCACGTGATCGGCATCGGCACCGCGCACGCCGACGACGCGGTGGGCCTCGCCGTCGCCGATCTGCTCGCGGCCAGCGTCCTGCCCGAAGACGTCGTCGTCCTGCGCTGCGCGCGCCCGCTCCCCGATCTGCTCGACGCGCTCGACGGCGCCGACGCCGCGGTGCTCGTGGACGCCGCGCGCACGGGCGGCGCGCCCGGCTCGATCCACCGGCTCCGGCCGGGCGATCTCGCGCGGCTTCGCTCGCCGTCGTCGCACGGCCTCGGCGTCGCGCAGGCGCTGGCCCTGGCCGTGGCGCTCGGCCGCGCGCCGGCGCGCGTCGAACTGGTTGCGATCGAAGCGGGGCAGATGCAGAGCGATGTCCTCTCGCCTGCAGTCGCCGCGTCGATCGGCGCGGCGGCGGACGCGGCGCTGCAGATCGCGCGCGAGATGCAGGACGGCGGCGGCGAGGCGGCGCGCGATGCATGAGGCGAAGCTGTGTCTCTCGCTGCTCGACCTCGCCGAGCAGCACGCGACCCGGGCGGGCGCCGAGCGCATCGTCGCGGTGCGGCTCGACGTGGGAGAGTGGTCGGGCGTGGTGCCCGAGGCACTGGCCTTGGCATTTCCGCTCTGCGCCGCGGGCACGCGCGCGGACGGCGCGGCCTTGCACATCGAGCGCGTCGCGGGCCGCGACCTCGTGCTGCGCGACCTGGAGGTGATGT
>JALOQG010000373.1 GCA_025453505.1 Myxococcota bacterium
GCGCGCCACCGGGTTCTCGCGCGGCGATCCGGCGCGGAACGCGTGCGCCGCCGCGAGGCAGCGTCGCGCCTGGTCTTCGTCGCCGCGCCGCCACGACGCGTACGCCCACTCCTCGAAGCGCTGCGCGACGCGCGGACCGGCGTCGCCGCCGAAGCGCGCGTCCACCGCTTCCTCGAGCACGGCGTCCACCTGTGCGCGGCGCTGCTGGTCGTCGACGAGCAGCGCGCTCTTCGCGGTGTCGCTGATCCGCTCGCCCCAGACGCGCAGCTGCTCGAAGTCCGGAGGCCACGGCCCGAAGCTTCCCGTCGCGACGCCCTCCGCCACTTCGCGCAGCAGCGACGGGAGCGGCTCGGCCGTGAGCGCCGCGCGCGCCAGATCCCCGGGCGTCGCGCATTCGGCGGACGGCCGCGCGATCCGCGAGCGCCACTCGACGAAGGGCGGCGGCAGCGCGCGATCGGACGGATGCGCTTCGGCCGCGCGCGCGAGCAGCGCGGCGAGCGCCTCGCGGGGCGCGGAGGTCGCAGCCAGGCGCTCGCTCGCTTCGAGATCCCGCACGAGGCGCCGCGCCTGCGAGCGGTTGGCCTGCACGACGTGGAACTCGAGGATCCCGCGTTCGAGATCGACGACGCCCTGGAACACGCGCGCCCCGCCCGACGGCGAGGCCTCGACGACGACCACGAGCTGCGCGCCGCTCGGATCCGGCGGCGATACGAGCGACGCCTCGCGCCTTGCGACCGGCCTTGTCGAGCCGGCTGGCATCGATTGCGCGAATCGCCGCGACACCGGCATCCGAATCGGCCCACGCGAGGGCGAGTTCCTCGCCGGCGGCCGGGCGCGATTCGAGCAGCCAGTGCAGGATCTCGCCCGCTGCGCGCGCGTCGAGCGCAGCGAGCAGCCGGTCGGGATCGCCGTTGGCCGGACGGATCGCGTCCTCGTGACGCGGCAGCGCCGTCGCGGCGGCTTCGAGCGCGTCGGCGAGGCTCACGGCGCCGTCTCCGCGCCGATCCACGCGAGATACGGAGCGAGACCGCCGACGACCGGCAGCACCACCAGCTCGGGCGTTTCGTAGGGATGCAGCGAGCGCAGGCGGTCGGCGAGCGCCGCCACGCGATCCGCACGCGTCTTGATCACCAGCAACACTTCCGTGTCGTCCTCCACGCGGCCCTGCCAGCGGTAGATGGAGCGCACCTGGGGCACGAGGTTCGCGCAAGCGGCGAGCCGCTCGCCGACCAGCGCGTGCGCGATGCGCGCCGCGATCTCGGCGTCGGGCGCCGTCGCCAGCGCGACCCGCGGCTCTGCGCCTTCAGTGGACATCGCGACCATCGGTGAGCCTTCGATGCTCCGCGAGGGCGAAGCGGTCCGTCATTCCGGCCACATAGTCGGTGATCGCGCGCGTGGCGCCATCCTCGTCGAAGCGCGCCCGCACCTGCACCGGCAGTTTGTCGGGCGCGTTGCAGAGCACGTGCCAGAGCTCCTCGAGCACGCGCTCGGCCTCGTCGGTGGTCGCGAGCACCGCCGGGTGGTGATAGAGGTTGCGGTACAGGTATTCCTTGAGCTCGTGCAGACCGCGCTCGATCGCGGGCGAGTGTCGCATCAACCGGTCACCGGCGCGGCGCACGCCGTCCACGTCGCGCGGCGACGCGGCGTCGAGCCGCGCTGCGGTCGCCTCGACGAGATCCGTGACGAGCCGGTTGATCAGCGTGACGATCGTCTGCGCGCGCTGCACCGACTCGGGCGCATCGCCGATCCGCGCGCGCGTCTCCTCGTGCACGCGGCGCCAGAGCGGAACTTCTTCGAGCGCCGTGGGATCGAGCAGACCGGAGCGCAAGCCGTCGTCGAGATCGTGGTTCGTGTACGCGATCTCGTCGGCGTGATCGGCGGCCTGCGCCTCGAGCGGCGTCTGCCCGCTGCGATCGGGCAGCGTCACCGGATGCGCGAAGGCGACGCCGTGCTTGAGGATGCCTTCGCGCGTCTCGTAGCTGAGGTTGAGGCCGCGAAACGTCGGATAGCGATCCTCGAGCAGGTCGACGACGCGCAGCGTCTGGCGGTTGTGGTCGAAGCCACCGTCCGCGCGCAGCAGGCGCGCGAGCACGCGCTCGCCCGCGTGACCGAACGGGGTGTGGCCGAGGTCGTGCGCGAGCGCGACCGCTTCGGCGAGATCTTCGTTGAGGCGCAGCGCGCGCGCGATCGTGCGCGCGATCTGCGCGCCCTCGAGCGTGTGCGTGAGCCGATTGCGGTAGTGGTCGCCCTCGTGGTGCACGAACACCTGCGTCTTGTACTCGAGACGGCGGAACGCGCGCGAGTGGAGCACGCGGTCGCGGTCGCGCTGGAAGCCCGTGCGCAGCGGGTGCTCGGGTTCGGGCACCACGCGTCCGCGCGACGCCGCGCTGGCCACCGCCCACGGCGCGAGCCGCTCGCGCTCCTCGGCCGCGAACGCGACGCGGTCGCGCAGGGCGCTCACGGCGACGCCTCGCCCGCGCCCGACTTGCGCAGCACCGCCTCGAGCTCGGCCCGCGACGCGTCGTCGATCGACTCGTGTCGCGCCGACGACTGCGCCGTGCGCTCGCTTCGCACGAGCGTCACCAGCGCGATCGCCGCGAGTCCGATCGCGAGCGCGATCCCGATCCATCGCATCGAGCTTCGACCTTTCGCTCCGCGACCCGGCGACGCAATCGCGGGTCCGCCGGTGCGTTCCAGAACGGAGAAGAAGTTTGCGGCAGGTGCCGCGATGCCCGCTTCCCGCGGGGGAGATCGGCCCAAACTAGGAAGGGGCCGCGATCCTGTCAACGCTCCCGGTACTCTCCGCGCCCATGATCACCCTGCCTGCACGCCTGCTGCTCGGCCCGGGCCCCTCGAATGCCCACCCCGACGTCCTCTCCGCCATGGCGCAGCCGCTCGTCGGCCATCTCGATCCCGCCTTCCTCGATCTGGCCGACGAAGTCCAGGCGCGGCTGCGGCGCCTCTTCGGCACCGCGAATCGCATGACGCTTCCGCTCTCGGCCACGGGCAGCGGCGGGATGCAGGCGTGCTTCGCGAATCTCGTCGAGCCGGGCGACGCGGTGGTGATCGGTGTCGCGGGCCTCTTCGGCGAACGCATGTGCGACGTCGCGACGCGCCTCGGCGCGCGCGTGACCCGGGTCGACTGCGCGTGGGGCGAAGTACTCGCGGACGCGGCGATGGCGGAAGCGATCGCACGCGTGCGGCCGGCGCTGGTGGCCTTCGTCCACGCCGAGACGTCGACGGGGGCGCGCCAGCCGGTCGAGGCGATCGCGCGCGCCGCACGCGACGCCGGGGCGCTGGTCGTGCTCGACTGCGTGACGTCGCTCGCCGGCCTGCCACTCGCGATCGACGCGTGGGGCGTCGACGCCGTCTACAGCGGCACACAGAAGTGTCTGTCCTGCCCGCCCGGGCTCTCGCCCGCCAGCTTCGGAGCGCGCGCGCTCGAACGCGTCGCACAGCGCCGCACGCCGGTGTCGAGCTGGTACTTCGACGTCGAGCTGCTCGGCGGCTACTTCGGCGAGCGGCGCGTGTATCACCACACCGCTCCGATCAGCGCGATCGTCGGCCTGGCGGAAGCGCTGCGCCGCGTGGAAGAGGAAGGCATGGAGGCGCGCGTCGCGCGTCACCAGGCTGCCTCCGAACGGCTGCTCGCGGGCGTCGCGAAGCTCGGCTTCGAGCCGCTGGTCGCGGCCGGACACCGGCTTCCGATGCTGAACTCGCTGCTGCTCCCCGAGCGCGTGACGCGCGAGGGCGAAGCCGCCGTGCGGCGCCGCCTGCTCGACCGCCACGGCATCGAGGTCGGCGGTGGACTCGGCAAGCTCGCCGGCCGCATCTGGCGCGTCGGCCTGATGGGCGAGAACGCACGGCCCGAGATCGTCGATCGCCTGCTCGCGGCGCTCGCCGAGGAGCTGCGCGGCTAGACCTCAGCGCAGGGCGCGGCGATCGTCTTCCCCATGGCGGCGAGTTCGGCGCGCGCGGCCTGCGTGTCCGCGTGCCACGTGTGCAGGTCCTCGATCGACCCCGTCGCGAGGTCGATGCGCCAGCCCTGCGCGAGGTAGCCGAGCAGCAGCCGCTCGGGCACGAGGCCGACGCGCACGAGATTCGGGAGCACGGTGCGCGTCATCGGATCTTCGA
>JALOQG010000374.1 GCA_025453505.1 Myxococcota bacterium
AACCAGAACACGTCCTGGACCATCGACCGTTCGGGCACCACCACGAAGTATCGGGTGGTCGCCTACGGCGACTCGATCTACGCCGGCTACCGTGGTTCGGTCTTCAACGTCGCGAAGCGTTCGGCGCCGTGGGTGGACGGCGAGTACTTGTCCACGAAGTGGGCCTCCGACATCGAAGTCGTGCGGCGCACCAAGTCGGGCGCGCTCGCGAGCGACATCTACAACAACAAGATCGTCGGCGAGCGCTCGTACATGCAGGCGACCTCGACCCGCGCGGTCTCGTTCGAGATGTGCGGCAACGACGGCCTGCAGGCCCGCTCCTCGTTCGCCGGCCAGAGCGGTACCTGCAACTACGGCGTGCTGAACACGGCGCTCGCCAACTGCACGACGTACACGCCGCTCGCCATGCAGGCGATCAACCAGTACGCGACGACCGCGCGCGTCAAGACGGTCTCGAACCTCTACTACCCGGGCTACAACGCGGACAACGGGCTCGCGAACTGCACGGACTCGGCGACCGGCCAGCGGCCGAACCGCCAGAACGTGTTCCTGCCGTACGTCGCGCGCATCAACTGGCGCACTTGCAACTTCGCCTCGCAGAACGGCTTCCAGTGCGTCGATTCGTTCGCGCAGTGGATGGGCGCCGACTACGACTCGAACGGCGACGGCCAGGTCGACTCGGTGGCGCTCCGCTATCAGCAGGGCGAGTCGGAGGCGGCCTACGTGACGCGCATCACCACGACGCTGCGCTCGACGCTCCGCGATTCCAACGCGCACCTCGTCAGCGCCGGCACGAGCTACGACTACCTGCAGTCCGACGACACGCACGGGACCTATTACGGCTCCGCCACGATCTCGTCGGGCCTCTTCGGCGGTGGCTCGGGCTCGGGCGCGCCGGATTTCAGCAACGCGCAGATCGTGAACGGCCAGAACCCGCAGTGGAACCGCTTCGGTCACGAGCGGATGGGCCACGGGATCTCGCTCTTCGATCCCGCCACGCCCAACTAGGACGACGCAGGGCAGGATCGCCCGGCGATCCTGCCCTGCTGCCGCCGAAGAGGGCGGCGCACCCACACGGCTTCGAGCGGCGGGTGGCTGCTACGCGAGGAAGCGGATCGCGAGCAGGGCGGGGACGCCGGCGTAGTACGCGATCGCCACTCCCCACTCGACGACGGAGCGGATGACGCGGGCGCGTGCGGGTGCGAGCCACGTCGTGGTCCACGCGAGGAGCTCGCCGCCGAGCCGGAACGTCGCGGCGTAGAGCGCGAGGCCGAGCAGGGTCGAGACCCAGAACTCGACGAGCGTCGCGGTCCAGGCGGCCGCGCCCTCCATCCGCTGCTGCCCGAAGAATCCGCCGAACGCGATGATCTGGTGGGCGCGGAAGAGGACACCCGTCGGGATCAATCCGAATGCGCCGAAGCGCACGAGCGGATGACGCAGCGCCGCGAGTGGCGCAGCGCGCCGCGCGGCCGCGTAGATCCAGGCGGGCTCCGCTGCGACCGCGTCCCGGATCGGCGGCGCCGGCTCGAGATCGAACGCGAGTCGCGCGCCCGAACGGAGCCGCAGCGCGGCCCCGGCGCCGGGCAGCGGCACGCGCCATGGCTCGGTGTCCGCGATCGATTCCAGCGGCACCTCGACGCGCGCGTCGCGGCGCTCGATCCAGAGCGTCGTGCCGTCGCTCGTTGCGCGCGCCGCGAACGCGCGTTCCAGCAGCCACGCTGCGATCGCCGGCAGAAGCCCGAGGGCCACCAGCGCCTCGAGCATCGCGCGCGGCGCCGACTGTGCGCCGAGCACGTAGGCGATCGCGATCGCTGGCGGCACGACGCGACTCGACGCGATGCTCGCGGCCGCCGTCCAGCGCGCCCAGCGCGGCCAGGCGCGACACGGCCACGGCCCCGTCCACGCGTTCGCTGCACTGCCGGGGCGCGTCATCGGGTAGGATCCGGATTCGTGCGAAGAGGTGGAACGCTCGTGACTCGAAGCGGCGACGGCGTGAGGGTGGTTGCGAGCGACGGCGTTCGCAAGAGCGTCTGGTGGATCGCCGCGGCGATCGCGTCGCTCGCTCTCGCGCTGCTCCTGCTCGTGCGTCTCGCCGCCGGTCCGGGGTCGGTCGCTTTCGCGCCGCCGGCGCCCGCGACGCCGCCCCCCGCGCCGCGCGCGGTCGCAGACGCTCCCGTCGAATCGCGTCGCGAAGATCCGCCCGCGAAGCGCTCGCATCGCGCGCGCCGCATCGAGACCGCCCCCGCGGCGGCCTCCGCGCCGGCTGCCGCATCCGAGCCCCGCGTCGATCCGCCCGAGCGGGAGGATCCGCCGTTCTCGATCGGAGCGCCGGGCACTGGCATCGCGCTCTTCCCGTCGCGCGACACCAAGCCGATCAAGTCCGGCCTCGTTGTACCCGACGACTTCGAGCTGCCCGAGGGCTACGTGCGTCATTTCCAGGCGAACGAAGACGGCGAGCTCGTCGCGCCGATCCTGCTCTTCCATCCCGACTACGAGATCGTCGACGCATCGGGCCAGGTGGTGGAGCTGCCTCCGGATCGGGTCGTTCCGCCGGAGTTCGCGCCCGAAGGTCTCCCGATCCAGATGCTCGACGTGCCGGGCGCGAAGGGCGACGCGCGCTGAATCGCGAGCCGTTCCGCGCCGCGCTCGCGATCGCGGCCACCGGCGGCGGGCTCGCGGCGCTCGCGCAGCTCGACGCGCGCGGGTTCGTCCTGCCGTGGATCGTGCTGGTGCCGTGGCTGCTCTGGCTCGACGCACCGGTGCGGCCGGCACGTGCGTTCGTCGCGAGCGTCGCGCTGACGTTCGTGTTCACGTTCGGCGTCTTCGGCTGGTTCGCGCGCGGCATCGCCGACTATGCGGCGGCGCCGGCGTGGCATGGCTGGATCGTGCTCGCATTGCTGACGCCGGTGCTCCAGCCCCAGATCGCGGTGTGGAGCGTGACGCGATCCGTGCTGCGCCTGCGTCTACGTCGCGGCGGAATGGATCGCTCCGAAGCTGTTCGCCGATACGCTCGGCCACGGGCTGCTGCCGTTCCGGCATCTGCGCCAGGCGGCCGACCTCGCCGGCCCGCCGGGCCTCACGTTCGCGATCGTGCTCGGCAACGAAGCCGCCGCCGCCTCACTGCGCGCGGCGTGGCGACATGACGTCCGCGGCGCCGCAGCGCCGGCGCTGGCGTCGCTCGGGATCGTCGCGGCGCTCTTCGGCTACGGCGCGTGGCGGCTCCATGCGCTCGAATCGCGCGACGCACGACCGGCGCCGCTGCGCGCCGGCCTGATCCAGGCCGACATCAGCCACTACGCCCGCATGCGCGCGGAGCTCGGCACCCACGACGCGGCGCGTTCGATCCTCGACGCGCACTTTGCGCTCTCTGCCGATGCCCTGGCGCGCGGACCGCTGGACCTGCTCGTCTGGCCGGAGACCGTGTATCCGACCACCTTTGGCGCGCCGAAGAGCGCGGCGGGCGCCGCCTTCGACCGCGAGATCGCGGCGTTTGCGCTCGCGCTGGCTCGGGTCCTGGAAGCCGGGCCCCGGCGCGCGCGTCATCGATCTCCCGCTGGCGGACGGCCGGACGATCCGCGTCGCACCGTTGATCTGTTACGACGCGGTCTCGCCGCGCCTCGCACGCGCCGCCGTGCGCGGCGGCGCCGAGCTGATCGTGACGCTCTCGAACGACTCGTGGTTCGCCGCCGGCGGCGGGCCGCGTCTGCACCTGGCCGTCGCCGCATTCCGCAGCATCGAGACCCGACGCCCGCAGCTGCGCGCGACGAACACGGGCATCTCGGCGGCGATCGACGCGAGCGGCGAACGCATCGCTGTCGCGGGCGTTCACGAACGCGCGGCGCTGGTCGCGAGCGTCGTGCCGGAGCGCGCGGCCCGGACCCTCGTCCTCGCGTGGGGCGACTGGCTCGGGCCTGCGGCGCTCGCGGGCCTGCTCGGCGTCGTCCTGCTGGCGCCGCGAGGCGCAGTTGCTTAGCTCTGCCCTCCTCGTCCAGGAGATGCTTCGCTTGTCCGTGCGTCCGCCGCTGCGCCTCGCGCTGCTCGCCTGTCTCGCGCTCGCCCCCGCGGCGCGCGCGGAGGACGAGGCGCCGCCCGCGTACGAGACGCCGCCCGCCCTGCACGCGCAGGATCTCGCGGCGGCGAAGTGGCTCGAAGGACCGGGCTTTCGCGTCGAGGACGCCGTCACGACCGACGGCTTCCTTGCGCGCTTCCTGATCCGCGCGGATGTCGGAGCCTTCGAGGCGCACGGCGTCGAGACGCTGGCGCTGCGCGTCGCGGAGATCGAGGCGTTGCGGGCCCTGCGCGCGGCGATCGCGTCGGAGTCCTTTGCGAGCGCGGTTGCCACGGTCGCCGCGCGCAGCGCGAATGCGCCGTCGCTGCCGAGCGGCGCGCTCGGCGGCGGCGCCGGGATCGAGCGCTTCTTCGGCCCGCCGGCCGCCGCGGACTCGCAACAGGCGAAGGTCGTGCTCGGCCACGATCAGGAAGTGCGCGAGCTGGCGCGCCGGCTCGGCGTCGATCCGTACACGACGCAGCCGGCGCTTGCGAGCGCACTGCGCGACGTCGCCTGGATCTCGTACGCGGGCGACGCCCAGCGCGCGACGCTCGTCACGCCGATCGTGCGGGAGCGACCGGCGCTGCCGGGATCGCGCGTCGCACATGCGTGGGTCTACGACACGCCGCAGGTGGAGCTCGTCGATCGCAACGCCACGCGCATGTGGGAGATCGGCGCGTCGGTCGAGACGACGCGCAAGCTCGCCGCCAATCCGAACGTCTCGCTCTCCGCGCAGACCGCGCTCGTCGAGTCGCTCGGCCGGCTGCCGGAGGCCAAGGGTCGCGGCGACGTGCTCGCCTGGGCGGCGACGCTGGACACGCCCGATCAGGCGCTCTTCCTGGTGCGTGCGATCGGGATTCTCGCCGACCGCAACGAGCAGGCGCCGGTGGTCGAGATCCAGGCGCGCGATCCGCTCGTCGCGCGGCAGCAGAGCGGACAACTCGTCGCGGTGGTGCCCGCCGACACGCTCGCCTGGACGGAACGCTTCGCCGGCTTCGCGCGCCGCGAGGATCTCGCGGCGCCGCAGCGCGGCATCTGGATCTCGGGCCGCGCCTCGTCGCGCGCGCGCACGGAGCTGGAAGCGCTCGGCTGGGCGGTCCACGAGGGCGTGAAACCCTAGTCGCCCCGTTCTCAGACGGCGCGCAGCATCCGCGAGGGGCTCTCGCCGTAGAGCTGCCGGAACTCCATCGCGAAGCGGCCGAGGTTCGTGAAGCCGAAGCGCGATGCGACATCCGAAACGCGAGTCTGTCGCGGATCCGCGTCGCGCAGCGCGCGCCGCACCAGCTCCATGCGACGCAGCGCCAGATAACGGATGGGGCTCACGCCGTAGAGATGCTGGAAGGCGTTGCGCAAGGTGCGTTCGCTCACCTGCGCCGACTCGCACAGTTCCGCCAGATAGATGGGTTCGCTCGCGCGCGCTTCGAGCACGGCGAACGCGGCCCGCACGGCACGCAGGTGCGAGACGGATCTCACCGATCGCGCGTCGCGTCGAGAATGGGCGACCCGCACGGCGGCGGTCAGCACCGCCTGCTCGGCGGGGCGTCGCACCAGCGGATCTTCGAGCAGCAGCGGATTGCGCGCTCCGACCTGGAACGCCCCGGCGATCGCGCGTCGCAGGCACTCGATCGCCG
>JALOQG010000375.1 GCA_025453505.1 Myxococcota bacterium
AGATCCTCGCGACGGCGAGCCGCGGCACCGCGCTCGTGAAAGAGCTGCTCGCGTTCGGCCGCGACGAGCGCAGCCAGGTGCGCGTCCTCGATCTCGCGCACTCGATCGAATCGATGCGTCTCATGCTGCGCACCGCGGCGGGCAGCACGCACCCCGTCACGATCGAGTGCGAGGAGCCGCTCGGCCGCGTGCTGATGGATCGCACCCAACTCGAGCGCGTGGTGCTGAACCTGGTGATGAACGCGCGCGACGCGATGCCCAAGGGCGGCCCGATCGCGGTCCGCGTGCGCGAGACCGAGGTGGTCGCGAACGACGGCGACTCCGGCGCCTACGTGGTGCTGGAGGTGGAAGACGACGGCGTCGGCATGGACCGCGAGACGCAGTCGCGCATCTTCGAGCCGTTTTTCACGACCAAGCCGCCCGGGCAGGGCACCGGCATCGGTCTCGCCGTGGTGTATCGCGTCGTCGAGCGGAGCGGCGGCTTCTTGCACGTGGACAGCGAGCCCGGCGAGGGCACGCGGATCCGCGTCTACCTGCCGAGGGTCGGCGCGGCGGGTTGAGCGGTCGATCCGCCGAGGCCGCGGAAGAGCAGATCCACCGACGACGCGATCGACGTGGCGCAGCCGTCCGCGGAGACGAGCCCGTTCGCCCACGAGATGCGCGCGCCGAGCGCGGCGTGGAAGAGCGCGCGCGAGGCCTGCAGGACGTCGGCGTCGCGCGCGAGATCGCCGCGCATGCGGCCCGTGAGCAGGATCTCGGCGAGCAGGCCGATGGTGCGGTCGTGCAGCGCCAGCACGCGGCGCGCGACGCGCGCTTCCGGGTGCGTCAGCGCGCGCAGCGCGATCGTCGTGAAATCGGGATCCTCGGAGAGCAGACGGTGCTGCTCGGCGAAGAACGCGAGCACGCGGTCGCGCGTGCGGTGGCTGCGGTCGTCGGCGCGGCGGAAGCGCTGCCAGGCCTCTTCCTGGCGCGCGGCGAGATCGTCGATCAGCAGCTCTTCCTTCGAGCGGATGTGGCGGTAGATCGAACTCGCGCCCATGCCGGCGCGCGCGGCGATCGCGCGCAGCGTGGCGCGGTCGAAGCCGTGCTCGTTGAAGAGATCGCGCGCGGCGGCGAGGATGCGCGCGCGGCTCTTGCGGCCGCGCACGAGGCGCCCGTCGTCCGCGCGCAGGCGCGGGCGAACCGGGGCCGCGGGCTGAGGGGTCGGCTCCACGGCCCGACTGTGGCGAAGCCCGAGGCCCGCACGCAAGCGCACCGCGAAAAGGGCTCCGAAGCAGAAAGGCCCGGCTTGCGCCGGGCCTTTCTCGATCGATCGAAGCGCCGGGTCAGTCGCGCTTGCGGCTTCCGAAGGCCACGAGGCCCGCGATGCCCGAGCCGACGAGCAGCAGCGTGCCCGGCTCCGGCGTCACCGTGAAGACCGAGGTGTAGGACGCGAGGTCGCCCGGCGAGAGCGTGAAGTTGATCGTGATGCCGATGCTGGTCGTCGCGGGCGAGCCGATCGCGAAGGGACCGAAGCTGGCCGGACCGAAGCCGACCGAGCCGCCCGAGCCCGCCGAGTACGACTGCGGCGAATCGAGCAGCGTCTGGACCGGGTTGCCGTCCACCAGCGCGGTGTAGATCGAGCTCGTCGAGTTGCTCAGCGTGACGCCGTTGCCGTTGAAGTCGGTGGCGCCGCCGACGATCGAGCCCTGGATCGTGATCGGCGCTCCGATCGCCGGCGCGATCGGGATCTGCACCGTGATCGTGAAGGTCTGCGCGACGGCGAGGTTGTTCTGGATCGCGATGAAGTTCGAGACCGTCGGGTCGGCGTCGAGGAAGAGGTTCCACTGCGTGACCGTCAGGGCGCCGCTGCCCGAGGTGGCGCCGGTGCCCGCGCAGGTCGTGATCGGCCCGGTGCTCGAGCAGCCGAGCGCCGCGCTCCCCGGCTCCCAGCCGTTGAACGAGACGATCGGATCGGCCTGCGCCGGAGCGGCCGCGAGCGCGAGGCCCAGGCAGCCGACGACGGCGAGGAAAGAGCGCAACAGATGGGATCGCACGAATCATCCTCCAGCGGGCGACGCAAAGGGCGCCGCGACGGACCTTCCCAGGTCAACCCTCTCGATCTGCAATCGAGGTGCCACCGAGCGGGCGCGCCAAGACTGCGAAAGGTCATCGCAAATCGCTGATTTCAAAGCGATTCGCGAAGGCGTCACGAAGGCGTGCGGGAACGCATCTGGGAAGTGGAGTTCCGCATCCACGGAACGGGCGTTCCCACCCACAGGGCCGGCGCTCGCGCCAGGCGAACTCAGTCGAGCTTGATCTCGCGGCGGACGCGCTCGCCGAGGGCGAGCAGGGCGGGGCGCTCGGCGAGCATGCGGCGGCCGCCCGGGATGTGACCGTCCTCGAGGCTGTGCAGGAACGCGACGACGGTGAGATCGGCGCGGCTCGGGCGGTCCGCATAGAAGAACGGGCGCGTACCGAGGAAGCCGATCAGGTCGTCGAGCCGGTGCTCGAACTCCTTGTCGAGATTCACGAGCGCGACCTCACCTCCGCGCTCGGCCATCGCCGCGCGTACGCGCGCGAGGATGCCGAGCCGCGCGAGGTCGCCGATCTGCGAACTCGTGCCGCTGGTCGGGTGATCGGCGAGACCCGGCACGTCGAAGAGCGCCCGCAGCCAGCGCAGCCAGTAGTAGTAGAAGGTCTCGCCGGTCCAGTGCTCGAGCGCGCGCTGCGCCCGCGCGGTGCGCGGATCGCGCGCGACGAGCGGCGGTTCGGGGTGGTGCTCGTCGAGCCAGTCGAGGATGCGCTCGGAATCCGCGATGCGCGTCGCGCCGGTCTCCATGACGGGGAGCAGGCCGGTTTCCGGACTCCAGCGGCGGAAGTCCTCGGGGCCGCTCGGCTCGACGAGCTCGAACGCGAGTCCCTTCATCGCGATGGCGAGCTTCACCTTCGCGACGAACGGCGCCCCCGCCGGCCCGTAGACCACGATCTTCGCGGCCTCCGCGCTCATGTCTCCCATTCCTTGCGGAGACCCGGCGGATCGAAGCGTGCGAGCGAGCGGAGCGTATCGGTCGCAGCCGCGTCGAGACCGACCGGCACGCGGATCTGCACGGTCGCGTAGAGGTCGCCGCGTGCGCCGCTGCCTTGCGGCGCCGGGATGCCCTTGCCGCGCAGTCGCAAGCGGCGGCCGGAATCGCTGCCGGGCGGAACGGTCACGGTCGCGGTGCCTTCGAGGGTCGGGATCTCGATCTTCGCACCGAGCGTCGCTTCGGCGATCGTGACCGGGAGATCGAGGTGCAGGTCGCGGCCGTCGCGCCGGAACCATGCGTGCGGGCGGACGCGGATGCGGGCGTAGAGATCGCCGGCCGGGCCGCCGCCGGCGCCTTCCGCGCCCTTGCCCGGGAGGCGGATGCGGCCGCCTTCGTCGACGCCCGGCGGGATCCGCACGCTGACGCGCTCGAGCTGTGGCTGTCCGCTGGCGTCGGGACGCGCGACGCTGATCTGTTTCGT
>JALOQG010000376.1 GCA_025453505.1 Myxococcota bacterium
GACGCCGTGCAGCAGCTCGACGAAGAGCTCGCGCGGCAGCGCGTAGCGGCGCACCGCATCGGCGAGCGCGACACCGACGAGATGCTCGGGATGGCCGTCGTAGGCGGCGTCGAGCTCCGCGCGCCAGCGTTCGAGCAGCAGCGCGCGATCGCCGCGCAGCGCGGGATCGTCGGCGATGTCGTCCGCGAGGCGGCAGAACGCGTACACCGCGTGGATCGCCCGGCGCTGCGGGCGATCGAGCAGCCAGAACGCCGCCGCGAAGCTCGATCCGCTGCGGCGCGTGACCTCGGCGCAGTGCCGGTGCGCCTGCGCGAGACGCGCCTCGCCGGCGCGCTCAGCCATCGCGCGACCCGCTCTTCGCGTGCAGCGCCTCGAGCGCGGCGGCCTCGATCGCGTCGACGTCGATGCCGGCGCTGCGCCACTGACGTTCGATCTCGCCGTGCTCGACGAACGCGTCGGGCAGACCGAGCCGCTGCACGGGAACGCCCGGCGCGCGTTCGGCGAGCAGCTCGAGCACGCCGCTGCCGAAGCCGCCCGCGAGCACGTGATCCTCGACGCAGACCACGGCGCGCGCGCGCTTGGCCACGCGTTCGAGCAGATCCGCGTCGAGCGGCTTCGCGAAGCGTGCGTCCACCACGCTGCATCGGATGCCGCCCGCGGCCAGCCGTTCCGCGGCTTCGAGCGCCGGAGCGACGGTCGAGCCGATCGCGACCAGCGCGACGGCGTCGCCATCGTGCAGCAATTCGCCGCGGCCGATTTCGAGCGGCTTCGGCTCGGGATCGAGCGGCACGCCGCGTGCGGCCCCGCGCGGGAAGCGGATCGCGAAGGGACGCGCGCTCTCGACCGCGGTCGCGAGCAGCCGGCCCAGCTCGTTCTCGTCGCGCGGCGCGGCGACCACGAGGTGCGGAATCATGCGCAGGTACGCGAAGTCGAATACGCCGTGGTGCGTCGGCCCGTCCCCGCCGACGAGGCCCGCGCGATCGAGCGCGAAGATCACCGGCAGTTCCTGGAGCGCGACGTCGTGCACGATCTGGTCGAAGGCGCGCTGCAGGAAGGTCGAGTAGATCGCGCACACCGGGCGCAGCCCTTCCGCCGCGAGGCCCGCGGCGAAGGTGACGGCGTGCTGCTCGGCGATGCCGACGTCGTAGACGCGATCCGGATGGCGGCGCGCGAAGCGGTCGAGGCCGGTGCCGTCGGGCATCGCGGCGGTGATCGCGACCACGCGCGGATCGTGGTCGGCGATGCGCGCGAGCGCGTCGGCGAAGGCGGCCGTCCAGCTCGGCGGACCGCCGGAGGCCGATGCGGCGCGCGCACCACTGGTGCGCTCGAACGGGGCCGTCGCGTGCCATCCATAGGGATCGGCTTCGGCCGGCGCGTAGCCGCAGCCCTTGCGGGTGCGCACATGCAGCACGGCGGGGCCGTCGGCATCGCGCAGCGCGGCGAGCGCGTCGAGCAGCGCGTCGAGGTCGTGGCCGTCGATCGGGCCGAGGTAGAGCAGGCCGAGCGATTCGATGTAGCCCCGGACGTCACGCGTCCGCGCGAGGCCGCCGACGTTCGGCGCGATCGCCATGCCGTTGTCGTTCCACACCACGCGCAGCGCGGCGCCGAGATGACCGGCGTGGTTGAGCGCCTCGAAGGCCATACCCGCCGTCGCGCCGCCGTCGCCGATCACCGCCACCGCACGGCGCGGCGATCCGCTGCGCGCGAACGCCTCCGCGACACCGAGCGCCGCCGAGATCGAAGTGCCGGCGTGGCCCGCACCGAAGACGTCGTAGGGGCTCTCGGCGCGACGCAGGAAGCCGCTCGGACCGTCACTGCGCTTGATGCGCGCGAGCGCTTCGCGACGGCCCGTGAGCGCCTTGTGTCCGTAGGCCTGGTGCCCGACGTCCCAGATCACGCGGTCGTCGGGCGTCTCGAAGACGGTGTGCAACGCGACGGTCAGTTCGACGACGCCGAGACTTCCCGCGAAGTGTCCGCCGCCGGCGGCCCCGAGCGCGATCAGCTCGTCCCGAAGCTCGTTTGCGACGCGTGCGAGATCTTCGCGCGAGAGGCAGCGCAATGCGCTCGGCTCTCCGATTCCGTGCAGCAGCGGTTGCAGAAAGCCCAGCGTCGCACCCCCTCTCGTCGGCAGGATGACCGCGCGAGACGGCGTGGGGCAAAGTGTTTTGCTGACTCGAAACCGTGAATCGGTCAGTGACGATCGGTCAGTCGATGGGATCGAGCCGGACCGCGACGGCGTTCGAAGTGTCCTGGAACAGGCCCACCCAGGCATCGGCCCATCCATACTTCGCGCGCAAGGCGGCACGCAGCTGGTCGCGCGCGGCCGGTCCCGGCGCAGGGGAGGCGCGATAGCTCGCGACGCCGCCGATCCGCTCGACCTCGACGAGCGGATTGCCCTGGAGGTCGAGCAGCCACGCGCGCTCGGGCGTCGCCGCTTCGATCCACAGCGAGTCGCCCTCTTCGACGACCCACACGTGTGTCTGGCGCCAGGCGCCGTCCGCGCGGGCGGTGCGCAGGTTCGCGACGTCGTGACCCTCGAGTGCGTACCAGGTCACGGCCGCGCCGAGCGCCGCCAACAACAGGATCCTGCGAAGCCAGATGCCCACTTCGCGATTCTGCCACGTCCGCGCCACACGCACGACCGGTTGGCGCCCATCCCTTCTCTCTGCCACCGTGGCCAAGCCGCCCCGCAATCGGCGCGGGAGCGGGACTGGAACACCGACTTTCGCGGGGAACGCATCTGAAGGCGCACGAGCGGGTCCGCCATCTCGGACCGACGCGGCCGTATCTGGCCGGCGCCGTGCGCGACGCGTTCGACGCGTGGCTGGCCGACGCCGTCGCGCGACACACCGCAGCGCTCGACTTCCGCGAAGTACGCAAGGGCGCGCAGGCGCTCTCGTGGCTCTACGTCGAGCGCCGCGGCGAGGTCGATCTGGCCGCGCGCAGCGTGGACGGCCGCGGCAAACGCGCGGCGCTCGCCACCTACTACGCACCGCTCCACTTCCTGACCGCGCACCACGCGATGGGACGCATCGGCAACGCCCGCTTCGGCGCGATCCGGCGCCTCTTCGACGTCGGCTGCGGCACGGGCGCATCGGGTTCGGCCGTCGCGACCGCGCTCGGCTGCTCGGACGTCACGGGCATCGACCGCTCGGGTTTCGCGCTCTCCGAGGCGCGCCTGACCTACGCCGCGTTCGGAGTGCTCGGGCGCACGCGCCGCGGCCGCGTGCCGGACCTGTTGCCGCGCGCCGAGGCCGGCGACCTGTGGCTCTTCGGATGGTCGGTGAACGAGATGGACGAGCGCACGCGCGACGCGCTGCTCGAACGCATCGTGCGCGCGATCGGGTTCGGCACGCGGATCCTGATCTTCGAGCCGCTCGCGGGCAGCGTCTCGCCGTGGTGGCCCGCGTGGCGCGCCGCGCTGAAGCCGCTCGGCGTCGCCGACTTCGAATGCAAGGCGCCCGTCGC
>JALOQG010000043.1 GCA_025453505.1 Myxococcota bacterium
GTCGTGGGCGAAGTCCTGATCCAGAACCTGACCTCTCCGATCGTGCTGGCGTTCGTGCTCGGCCTCGTCGCGCGGCTCCTGCGCAGCGAGTTCCAGCTTCCCAAGGACGTCTACGCCGGTATCTCGATCTACTTGTTGCTGGCACTCGGTCTGCACGGCGGCGTCGAGCTGGGCCGGGCCGACGCGTCCGAGATCCTCTGGCCGGCGATCGCGACGCTCGCGATCGGCTGCGTGACGCCGATCAGCTCCTATCTCGTGTTGCGCAGGCTCGGACGCTTCGGCGTCCAGGACGCGGCGGGCATCGCGGCGCACTACGGCTCCGTCTCCGCGGTGACCTTCATCGCAGCGCAGCAGTTCGCGAAGGCGATGGGCGCGGAACCGGAAGGGTTCATGCCGACCCTGCTCACACTGCTCGAGAGCCCGGGCATCCACGTCGCTCTCGCGATCGGCGCGGTGCAGTCGCGCGCAGGCGGCCGTCCGATGCACGAGACCCTGCACGAGGTCTTGACCGGCCGCACCATGGTGCTGCTCGTCGGCGGTCTCGGCGTCGGCTTCCTGATGGGCGAGAAGAACTGGACCGCGATCGATCTCTTCTTCGACACCAAGGGTCCCGTCTTCAAGGGCATGCTGGTGATCTTCCTGCTCGAGATGGGGATCGTCGCCGGCTCGCGACTCGGCGACCTGCGCCGCGTCGGACCGTTCCTGCTCGCCTTCGGCATGCTCATGCCGGTGCTGCACGGCGCCTTCGGCGCATGGCTCGGATCGCTCGCGGGGCTCGGCGTCGGCGGCGCCACGATGCTCGGCGCGATGGCGGCGAGCGCGTCGTACATCGCGGCGCCTCCCGCCGTGCGCATCACGCTGCCCGAGGCGAACCCGACCTTCTACCTGACCGCGTCGCTCGCCATCACCTTCCCGTTCAACGTCTTGATCGGGATCCCCCTCTACTACGAGATCGCCCGCTTCCTGCAGGGCGGAAGCTGAGGAGCTCCCATGCACACGGTTCCGGCGAAACTCGTGACGATCGTGGCCGAACCCGTCCTGGAGGACCGGCTCGTCGCCGAAGTGCACGAACTCGGCGCGCGCGGCCACACGGTGACGCCCTCGCACGGGTCCGGATCGCGCGGCATGCGCGCGAGCGATCCACCGGGCGCGGGCGTGCGCATCGAGGTCGTCGCCAGCGAGACGGTCGCGGACCGGATCCTCGAGCACGTCGCGACGCGCTGGTTCCCGTACTACGCCGTGATCGCATTCGTCGCCGACGTCCAGGTCGTGCGCGGGGAGAAATACGTATGAGCGGCTCGGCCGGATCGCCGTCGGATCGCAGCGTGCTGGTGACGGGCATCGCCGACGAGGCGTCGCTGGCGCTCTCCGTCGCGACCGCCCTGCAACGCGCGGGGGTGTCGCTGGTCTGCGCCGGACTCGGGCCTACGCCGCACCGGGGCGCGGCGTCCGAAGCGGCGCAGCGCCATCTCGCGGCCGCCTTCGAGACCTTCTCGAAGACCGTCGCCACCGCGCTCGGCGCAAGGACGCCGGCGCTCGCGCTCGACGCTTCGCTCGACGCCAGCATCGACGATCTCGCGCGCACGCTTCGCGAGCGGGGCGTGCGCCTCGACGGTCTCGTCCACGCCATCGCTTTCGACCGCACGATCCGCCGCGGCGAGGCGAAGCCGCTGCTCGACGTGACGCGCGACGAGTTCCTCGACTGCATGGGCGTCTCGGCGTACTCGTTGCTCGCGCTGGTGCGCGCGCTGCTCGCCCACGACGTGCTGGCCCGCGGCGCGGCGGTGGTCGCGCTCTCGTACCTGGGCGCGGAGCGCGTGATGTTCCACCCGTATCGCAACGTCGGCGTCGCGAAGGCGGCGCTCGAGCGCATCGCGCGCGAGCTCGCCGTCGAGGTCGGCCGCTCGCACGGGATCCGCGTCAACGTGGTCCGCTTCTCGCCGTGGTCGCAGAGCCGGGCGGGAGGCGCGATCCCCGGGCTCGACGCCGCGGTCGCGCACTGCGCCGAAGCGGCGCCGCTGGGCAACGCGTCGCCCGCGGCGCTCGCGAGCGAAGTCGTTCACCTGCTGCAACCGGATCTCGGCATCACGGGCGAGGTCCGTCACGTGGACGGCGGCTATTCCGTGCTCGCCTGATCCGTACCTGGTTGGAGTCGCAGTGAAGCACCGAGTGGGTCGAGAACGAAGCGAAGTCGAGGTTTCCATTGGCCGCATCGAGACGCATCCGACGCACGACACCCCGCACGCACGATCCGGAAGGCGAGACGCCGGGCTGGACGTTCCTGTCGAATCACGCCCACGTCCTGCTGTGCCTCGCCGAGGATCCGAAGCTGCCGCTGCGCGACGTGGCGCAGCGGGTCGGGATCACGGAGCGATCGGTGCAGCGCATCGTGAGCGAGCTGGAAGAGGGCGGCTATCTGGTGCGCAGCCGCGAGGGACGCTGCAACCGCTACACGCTGCGTCGCACGCAGCCGCTCCGGCACCCGATCGAGATGCACAAGCGGGTCGGCGATCTGATCGAGATGGTGCTGAAGGGCTGATTCCCGCGGCGCCGCTCGTCGGCGTCGTGATGGGGAGCGCCAGCGACTGGGAGACGCTGCGCTTCGCCTGCGAGACGCTCGCGGAACTCGGCGTGCCCCACGAACGCCGCGTCCTCTCGGCGCACCGCATGCCCGACGAGATGGCGGCATGGGCGCGCGACGCGGAATCGCGCGGTCTGCGGGCGGTCATTGCCGGTGCGGGCGGCGCGGCGCATCTGCCGGGCATGATCGCCGCGCACACGCTGCTGCCGGTGTTCGGCGTGCCGGTGGAGAGCGCATCGCTGCGCGGGCTCGACTCGCTGCTCTCGATCGTGCAGATGCCCGCCGGAATCCCGGTCGGCACGCTGGCGATCGGCCGCGCCGGCGCGATCAACGCGGCGCTGCTCGCGGTCGCGACGCTCGCCACCACCGACGTCGCATTGCGCGAGCGATGGGCCGCCTGGCGCCGGACGCAGAGCGAGCGCGCGCGCGCTTCGGTGCTGCCGCCGTGAAGCACGCGTCGATCCTGCCGGGCGCGCGGATCGGCGTGCTCGGCAGCGGACAGCTCGGCCGCATGTTTGCGATCGCGGCGCGGCGCATGGGCTATCGGGTGCACGTGCTCTCGCCCGACACCGACACGCCGACGGGTCAGGTCGCGGACGTCGAGATCGTCGCCGACTACCACGACCTGGATCGCGTTCGCGCGTTCGCTCGTGGCGTGGACGTGGTCACGTTCGAGTTCGAGAACGTGCCGTGCGAAGCGGCCGAGGCGGCCGCCGAGTTCGTGCCGGTCCGTCCCGGCGGCGGCGTGCTGCACGTGACGCAGCACCGCGGACGCGAGAAGGGATTCCTCGCAGCGCACGGCTTTCCCGTCGCCCCGCATGCAATCGTGGATTCCGCCGAGGCGACGCGTCACGCGCTCGCGGAACTCGGCGTGCCCGCGGTCCTGAAGAGCGCGGACTTCGGCTACGACGGCCGGGGCCAGCGCGTGCTGCGCGCGGCCGACGAGGTCGAGGCCGCGTGGCGCGCGATCGGCGCGGATGCGTGCGTGCTCGAGGCGTTCGTGGACTTCGCGCTCGAGGGTTCGGTCGTCGCCGCGCGGGGTCTCGACGGCGCCGTCGCGGACTTCGGCTTCGTCGAGAACCGCCACGTCGGCGGGATTCTCGACGTGTCGATCGCACCCGCGCGCGTGGACCCGCGCGTCGCCGCGCGCGCCCGCGAGATCACGCACGCCGTGCTCGAGGCCCTCGGCGTCGTCGGCGTCCTCTGCGTCGAGTTCTTCCTGACGCGCGCAGGCTCGCTCTGGATCAACGAAGTGGCGCCGCGCCCTCACAACAGTGGCCACTGGAGCATCGACGCCGCGCTGACCTGCCAGTTCGAGCAGCAGCTCCGCGCCGTGTGCGGCCTGCCGCTCGGCGATCCGTCGCGGCTGCGCGCGGCGGCGATGGCGAACCTGCTCGGCGACCGCTGGTCGGACGGCGAGCCCGACTGGAAGGCCGTCGCGGCAGCGCCGAACGTGAAAGTGCATCTGTATGGGAAGGCGCAGGCGAAGCCGGGCCGCAAGATGGGCCATCTGACCGCGCTCGCGGCTGCGCCCGAGGCCGCGCTCGCCGACGTCCTCGCCGCGCGGAGTCGGATGGCCCGATCGGGCGGTGCTACTCCGGACGCTCTTCCCTGAGCTCTGCGCGCATCGGGTCTTCGTCTTCCTCCGGCTCGGACGACGTCGCTTCGTCGTCCGGCGTGGCGGAGACGGGCGGCGCCGGCGCTTCGATCCCGAGATGGAAGAGCGCGAAGCCGGGGATCACGACCTGTCCGAGCGCCATGCCGAGCACGCGACCCGACGTGGGCGCGACGACGCTCGCGCGCTGCTTCGAGAAGGGATCCGTGATCGTCGCGATCGGCTGCCCCGTTGCGATGGAGTCGCCGGGGCGCACCGTGGGCACGTAGATGCCCGAGGCGTCCGCGCGCACCCATTGCGTCTCCCCGTAGAGGCGCTGCTCCGCGGTGTGCGTCGTTTCGCCGTCGCGCATCTCGAGCGCGGCGAGCAGCGTGCGGATGCCCGCGACGCCGCGCCCGATCTCGTCCGCGTCGATCACGCCGGGCTCGCCCGCTTCGTAGAGGACCGCCGCGATGCCCGCGTCGTTGGCCGCGCGCCGCAGCGTCCCCGGCTTGCCGACGCTGTGGACGACGTGCTCGCTCCCGAAGCCCCACGCGATGCGCAGGTTGGCGACCTCGCGCAGGTCGGTGCGGATCTGCGCCAGGTTCGTGCGGCGCAGCGATCCCGTGTGCAGATCGACCAGCGCGTCGCAGCGCTTCACGACCTGCTCGAAGAACTGGTGCGCGATGCGGCCGGCGACGCTGCCGTTCGGGCGGCCGGGGAAGTGGCGGTTCAGATCGCGGCGGTCCGGCAGGTAGCGCGAGCCGTTGCGGAACCCGTGCGCGTTGACGATCGGCGAGATGAGCAGCGTGCCGCGCAGCTGCGCGGGGTCGGTCTCCTCGATCAGCTGGCGCGCGATCGCGACGCCGTTCAGCTCGTCGCCGTGTACGCCCGCCGTCACGCACAGCGTGGGTCCGGGCGCGGCGCCGCGGAATGCGACGAGATACGAGCTGAAGTCGTCGTCGCCGCGGAAGTCGAGTTCGTGGCGCGCGCCGGGCGGGATCGTCGCGCCGAGCAGCTCGAGCGCGGGCCACACGACCGGCGCCGGCGGTCCCACGGCATCGGCACCCGGCGCATCGCCGCCGCGCGCCGAAGCGTGCGACGAGAATGCGACGAACGTGCAGAAGAGAGCTACGACGGAGCCGCGGCGGCGCACGCGGCGAAGCTAACGGATCGCTCGCGGAGACCCGAAGGCGTTCGCAGTGCGGGAACGCGTGATCGGCGTCGGAGTCCTAAGCTGCGTCCCATTCGTGGGGCCCTCCGGGGCATCGTCGAGCCACCTGCGCTCGATCCGGACCGCCTGCTGACACCATTCGCCGCGGGCCCCACACTCACTTTGGAGTGCTGGCGCGCCGCTTTGCGCCGGGAAGGAAGTCGATGTCCGCCGACCGGGACGTCCAGGGCGAGTACACGATCCACGACATCTGGGCGCTGCTGCTGCGCTGGCGGCGCCTGATGGGCATCACGTTCCTCGCGGTCCTGATTCCCGGCCTGCTCGTCACGTTCCTGATGCCGCCCCTCTACCAGGCCACGACCCGCATCCTGGTGAGCCGCAAGGACAGCACGCCCGACTACGCGCTCAAGTCGACTCCGCCCGAGGCGGCGTCGGTGCACCGCACGCTCGACCGCGCCGAGGAGGTCAACTCCTACGGCGAGATCATCCGCAGCCGCCAGATCGTCGCGGCCGCGGTGGACGATCTCGGCGTGGACGAAAAGGCGCTCGACAAGATCCACGACTTCCGCCGCTACGTCCGCGCCGTCTACAAGGGCGTGAAGAACGGCGTCGCCTGGATCTACGACGAGACGAAGTACCTGCTCCGCCTCTCGCGTCGCCCGACGCCCGAAGAGCAGGCGCTCTTCGACCGCACCGCGCTGATCGACAGCGCGGTGGACCGCGTCCGCATCGATCCGGTGCCGGACTCGACCGTGCTCGAAGTGGGTTTCCGCTCGAGCGATCCGGTCCTGGCGCGCGACCTGGTCAACCGGATCGCCGAGACCTTCGTCGCGCACAACGCGAACCTCCAGCTCTCGCGGGCCAAGGATTTCTTCACCGAGCAGGCCGCCAAGATGGCGTCGGACCTCGCGGCGGCGGAGGCCGAGCTCGGCCGGTTGCGCGCCGAGAGCGCGACCTACTCGACGGACGAGCAGCGCAAGCTGCTGCTCGGCTTCCTGGCCGAGACCGAGAACAAGCAGAAGAGCGCGCAGGCCCAGCAGGCCAGTCTCGAAGGGCGCATCGCCCAGCTCGAAAAGCAGCTCGCGAGCGAGCCCGAACGGCTCGTCACGAGTTCGAACATCGACCGCAATCCCGAGGTGGACGCGCTGCGCAAGCTGCGCGCGCAGCGCACCCAGCTCGCCGGATCCTTCCGCCCCGACAGCGACACGATCAAGCAGATGGATGCCCGGATCCACGCCGCGGAAGCGCTGCTCGGCCGGTCCGGCGCGGCGCTCGACGGCGCGCGCACGCTCGAAATGAACCCGATCCGCATGGAGGTCCGTTCGGCGCTCGCGAGCGCGCGCTCCGATCTCGCGGCCGCGCAGGCGGAGACGCAGGCTCTCGCCGAAATGGCCGATAGCTACCGGCGCGATCTCGACGAGCTCGGCCGCACCGGGCTGCGCATCAGCGAGCTCGAGCGCACGACGAAGGCGCAGGAGGAGGCCTACCTGCTCTACATCCGCAATCAGGAGCAGGCGCGGGTCACCGAGGGCATGGCGGGCGCCCAGATGGTCGAGGTCCACATCGTGGACGCGGCGCCGCTGCCGCTCCGCGCGCTGCGGCCGCGCCGCATGCTCTACTCGGCGGTCGCGCTCGCCGCGGCGATCCTGCTCGCGCTCGCGGCGCCGTTCTTCGCCGAGTACAACGACAACACGCTTTCCTCCGAGTCCCAGATTCGCAAGCTGCTCGGGGTGCCCGTGATCGCCAGCTTCGAAGCGCTGCCGGCGCAGGCACGCATCCGCTCCGTGACGGACGGGAGGGGGGCCACGTGAACGAGATCGGTGCGGGGGCCGACGGCGTGCGACACGCCGAGGCGCAGGCGCAGCGCATCATCGAGACGGTGAACGTCGAGCTGCCGAGTTCGGTGAACCGGCGCGTCCTCACGCTGACGAGTTCGGTCTCGGGCGAAGGCGTTTCGACGATCACCTGGACGCTCGCGAAGACGCTCGCGCAGGATCCCGCCAACCGCGTGCTCTACGTGGACGCCAATCCGATCGCGCCCGTCTCCGAACGGCTGCTGGCCCAGCCGCCGGGCGAGGGACTGCTCTCCTTCCTGCTCGCTCGCTGCAATCTCGAAGATGCGATCCGGCCCGCGACGCACGCGGGCGCGATCAGCGTGCTCGCCTCGCGACGCTCCGATGGCACGCACGCCGGCTCCGTCATGGACGTGCAGGTCGAGAAGGGGCTCGGCCTGCTGCGCGCGAGCTTCAATTACGTGCTGATCGACGCGGCGCCGCCGAGCCTCTCGCCGTTCACGCTGCTGCTCGCGCGACACAGCGACGGCGTCATCCTCGTGACCGAGGCGGGCGTCACGCCGCGCGACGCCGTCGCGCGCACGGCCGGCGAGATCCAGCGCAACGCCAGGCGCTTCCTCGGCATTGCGCTCAACCGGCGGAGCTAGGCGGGCCGCCGGCGTGTCGAGTCCTCAGGAGGTCACGCTCGCGGTGCCCGAGCCCGCGATGCGGCGCGCGCTATCGGCGCTGCGTCGATCGGGTGCGCTGAACTGGCTGCAGGTGATGGCCGGCAACGGCGCCTTCATCGCGCTCGGCTTCGCCTGCAATCTGGTGATCGCGAACGGCCTCGGGCCGGCGGCCTACGGCAAGCTCGCGATCGCGATGGCCGTGATGCTGGTGCTGCAGGAACTCGCGGGCAGCGGCCTCGATCTCGCGATGGTGCGGCTCGCCGCGCAGCACACGGCCAGCGATCCCGGCCGCGCGCGGGAGATCTTCCGCGCCGGGCTGCGCGTGAAGCTCGCGGTCTCGCTCGCGGTGATCGCGGCGCTGTGGCTCGGCGCCGAACCGCTCGCCCGCGACGTGTTCCGCGACGCGTCGCTCGCCGGGCCGCTGCGCTGGGCGTCGGTCGGCGTGCTCGGCGGCGCGCTCCACGGCTGGGTGCTCGCCCGCTTCCAGGCCGACGAGCGCTTCCGTCGCTATGCGCTCTTCCGCGGTTTCGCCAACACGCTCAAGCTCGCGCTGCTCGGCTGCCTCTGGGCGTTCGGCGCGCTGGCGCTCGACGCGGTGCTGGCGGTGTCGATCGGCGTGTTCTTCGTCGCGTGGGCGATCGGCGTCGCGTTCCTGCCGCGCACGGGCCGCGTCGCGGCGCCTCTCGCTCCGGGCGCGGCGGGCGACGTGTTGCGCTTCGGACGCTGGGTCGTGGCGTCGCATCTGCTCTTCGCGCTCTACTCGCGCGTCGATCTGCTGATGATCGGGCGCCTGATGACGCCCGAGGACGCGGCCTTCTACTCCGTCGCGTGGAACTTCTCGTTCCCGATCGACCTGTGCACCTACGCCGTGATCCTGGCGCTGCTGCCGCGCGTCGCCCGGCTGCGCACGCGCGCCGAGTACCTCGCCGAGACGCGCCGCATCTTCGCGCTCTGCGTGGGCATCGCGGTGGCGCTGCTGCCGCTCTTCTTCCTGGCGGGACCGTCGATCCGCCTGCTCTTCCCGAGCTACGCGCCGTCGGTCGAGATCTTCCAGGTGCTCTTCCTCGGGCCGCTCGCGACCGTTCTCGTGCACCCGCTCTACCTGATCCTCTACGCGCGCAATCGCGTCTCGTTGCTCACCGCCGCCGATCTCGTCATGGTGATCGTGTGCGCGGCCGGCTGCTGGCTCTGGATCCCGGAGCACGGGACGCTGGGCGCGGCCTGGGCCACGGTCGCGGCGCGCTTCGTCAATTGCATGCTGGTGCTGGGCCTCGTCGTGCTGGAGCTGCGGTCGCTCGAGCGCGAGCCCGCGATGGCTTCCGGCGCGGCCGGTCACTAGAGGGGGCGGAGATGTCGGACCGGATCCGGGTGCTGAGCCTGCGCAACGTCGTGATGTTCGGCGGCCCCGACACCACGCTGCTCGGCTGGTACGCGCAGATCGACCGCACGCGCTTCGACGTCTCGCTCGCCTGCTTCGAGAACGCCGGCGAGCCGCAGGCCGATCTCGTGCGCGGCATGCACGAACTCGGCGTGCGCACCTTCACGATCCCGTACGGCGAGCGGAAGAACGTGTTCGCCGCGGTGCGCGCGCTGGTGCGCATCCTCCGCGAGGAGCGCATCGACGTGCTGCACTCGCACGACTTTCGCTCGGATCTGCTCGGCTGGATCGCGGCGCGCCGCGTCGGCATTCCGATCATGAACACCGTCTACGTCTGGTTCGGCGTCCACTCGATGGGCAAGGTCAAGTACATCGAGGCGCTCAACCGCCTGGTGCTGCGCCGCTTCGACGGACTCAACGCGATCAGCGAAGCCACGCGCCGCGACACCATCGAGCTCTACGGCTTCCGGCCCGAGCACGTGACGACGGTGCTGAGCGGCATCGACGTCGCGAAGTTCGAGACCCCGATCGACGCGGCCGCCGTGCGCGCGTCGGTCGGCGCGGCTCCGGACGACCGCCTGCTCTGCTTCGTCGCGCGCATCTATCCCGAGAAGGCGCACACGTATCTACTGAGGGCGATGGTGCCGGTCGTCGCCCGGCATCCGAACGTCAAGCTGCTCGTGATCGGCGACGGCCCGCTGCGCGGCGCGCTCGAGCAGGAGGCGCGCGAGCTGGGCATCGGACCGAACGTCGTCTTCACCGGCAAGCGCAAGGACGTGCCGTCGCTGCTGCGCGTGTGCGAGTTCATGGTGCACCCGACGCTCGCCGAGGGCATTCCGCTGGCCGTGTACGAGGGCATGGCGGCGGGGCTCGCGGTCGTGGGCACGGACGTCGACGGCACGCCCGAAGTCGTGCATCACGAGCAGACCGGGTTGCTGGTGCAGCCGAAGGACGTGCCCGCCCTGTCCGCCGCGATCCTGCGGATGCTCGCGAACCCGGCCGAAGCAAAGGACTGGGGCGACGCGGCGCGCAAGCTGATGGCGACCGACTACTCGATCGCGCACGCCACCGGACAGCTCGAGGCCTACTACGCGAGGATGGCGGCGCTGCGGCGCCGCTGAGAGGAACGGACGAGGATCGTGTCGGCGCCGACCACCCATCACTTCCGCGAGCTGCGCTGGAACCAGCCGCTGCCCTGGGCGCTGGCGGCGATGGGCGTCGCGTTGGCCGCGATGCTCGCGATCGACAAGTGGAAGCTGATGCTCGCGGGCGCGGGCGGACTCGTCGTGGCGGGCGTGGTCGTGCAGCAGCCCATCCTCGGCGTGTACCTGCTCGCGGCGACGGTCCCGCTCGACGCGGCGGGACGCATCGCCGACCTGCTCGAGAGCCTCAACCTCTCGCTCGCGAAGCTCGCGGCCCTGCTCACGCTCGGCGCCTGGTCGCTGCACCTCGCGACGCGGCGTCTCTCCTTCGTGTGGGCGCCCGAGCTCACGCTGCTCTGCGTCTACCTCGGCTTCGGCGTCCTCAGCCTCGCCGACACGCGCGAGTTCGATCTCGGCCGGCAGGCGGTGGTCCGCTTCGCGTCCGCGATCCTCTTCTATCTCGTCGTCGTGAACCTGGTGCGCACGCGCGAGCAGCTCCGGCGCGCCGTCGGCGTGCTGGTCGTGGTCAGCGTGCTCACCTTCGGGTTCGCGGTCGCGCAGCGCTACATGCCGTCGTTCGTATTCGCCAACCGCACCGGCTGGGAGGACGCCGGCGCGCAGACCTTCGGCGTCGAAGAGCACCGCCTCGACGCCGGCCGCTTCGGCACCGTCGCGCGCAGCTCGGGCGTCGCGTACCACGCGATCGTCAACGCGGTCAACACCGCCATCGTCCTGCCCGTGCTGCTCGCGAGCCTGCTCTTCCTGCGGCGCTGGTGGCAGCGATCGATCGTGCTCGGCGGCGCCTTGATCACACTGGCCGGCAATCTCGTGACCTATTCGCGCACGGGGCTGCTGCTCCTGATGCTCTCGTTCGCGCTCGTCGCCGTCCGCGGGATCGTGCGCGTGACGCCGCTGCATCTGGCGGGCGGCGCGATCCTCGCCGCCGTCGCGTTCTTCGCGCTCCCGGAGTCCCTGACGGCGCGCGTCTTCTCGCTCGAGAGCTACACCGTCTCGGGCAGCGAGTCGCTGCGCCATCGCCTCGACCTGTACTCCGCCGGGTTCCGTGCGTTCCTCGACCATCCGCTCAACGGCATGGGGATGGAAACGACGTACCGCATCTTCGACTACTACGACTACCCGGACAAGGAAACCATCATCACGGTGCACAACGGGTACCTGCAGGTCGCGCTCGAGCTCGGCATTCCCGGCCTCGTGACGCTGCTGCTCTTCCTGACGCGCACCGGCCGCAGCTTCGCCGGCGCGGCGTCGCGCTTCCGCGCGCGCGGTGAGCCCGGCATGGCCGTCCTGTGCGAGGCTCTGCTGATCGGCTTCGCGATGTGGCTGATCGCCGGATTCACGATCGACTTCATGCGCATCGGCTTCAAGAACGTCTGGTTCCTGATGGCCCTCGCGCCGGTCCTGCTGCGCTTCTCGCGGGAACCGTGATTTCCGCCCGAAGCGCACTCACGAGAGTGCGCAGACCCGCACGAGCAGAGGAACGGAACATGACGCTCACGCGACTCGCAACGGACACCCGCCCGCCCTTCGTGGGCATCATCCTCGCGGCCGGCGCCGGCAGCCGGATGGCGCCGTTCAGCGAGCAATATCCGAAGCCGATCCTGCCGGTGTGCATACCAGATCGAATTGATGCGCTCGATGGGGATCGACGAGATCGTGGTGCTGATCGGGCACCGCGGCTTCGAGATCACCAAGGTGTTCGGCGACGGCCGGCACCTCGGCGTACGGCTGCGCTACGTCGAGCAGCGCCAGATGCTGGGCATCGCGCACGCCGTCGGCTGCCTCGAGCGGCACATCGATCGTCCCTTCCTGCTCTTCCTCGGCGACATCTTCTTCGAGGCGAAGGACCTCTCGCCGATGTTCGAGCTGTTCCGCGAGCAGGGCGGGGGCGCCGTGCTCGCCTGCAAGGAGGAGGACGATCCGGAAGCGATCCGGCGCAACTTCTCCGTCGCGCTCGACGAGCGCGGCTACGTGCGGCGCGTGGTCGAGAAGCCGCGCTACGCGAAGAACAAGCTGAAGGGCGTGGGCCTCTACCTCTTCGACCTCACCATGTTCGACGCGATCCGGCGCACGCCGCGCTCGGCGATGCGCGACGAGTACGAGATCACCGACGCGATCCAGGTGCTGATCGACGACGGCGAGCCGGTGCGGGCCGCCAACGTGATCACCGACGACGTCAACGTCACGTCGCCGGCCGACGTGCTCGGCGTGAACCTGCGCCACCTCGCGGAGCTCGGTCTCGACCGCCTGATCGGCGAGGAGTGCCGCATCCACGAGGACGCCAAGATCGAACACTCGATCATCGGCTCCTACGTGACGATCCGGGAGCCCATCACGATCCGGAACTCGGTGATCTTCAACGAGAGCGACGTCAAGACGCGGCACTCGATCGACCACGCCGTCGTGACGCCGCTCGCGACCGTGCGCTGCGATCCGCCGCTGCCCGAGGACGAAGACGATGCCTGAACGCTTTCGACATGCCCTGGTCACCGGCGGCGCCGGTTTCATCGGCGGCCATCTGGTCCGCGCGCTGCTCGGCCGCGGGCTGACGGTGACCGTGCTCGACGATCTCTCGGTCGGCCGGCGCGAGAACGTGCCGGAGGGCGCGCGGCTCGTGGTGGGCGACGTGATCGACCCCGAGACGACGCTCGCCGCCGTCGCGGGCTGCGACCTCGTGTTCCACCTGGCCGCGCGCGTCGCGATCCGCTCCTCGTTCGAGTTCGTCGTCGAGGACACCAAGGTCAACGTCGCCGGGACCGCGAGCGTGCTGCGCGCGGCGGCGCAGAGCGGCAGCGTGCGGCGCTTCGTCTCGACGTCGTCGATGGCGGTCTACGCGGACGCGCCGTCGCCGGCGCCGATCGACGAACGTCACCCGACCGTGCCGGCGTCGCCCTACGGCATCTCGAAGCTCGCGTCCGAGGCGCT
>JALOQG010000377.1 GCA_025453505.1 Myxococcota bacterium
CGTAGAGCTTCTCCGCCGCGCTCGCGACGTAGTACTCGAGATTCGCGCCGAAGCCTTCGACCTCGAGGATCAAGACGGGCCGGCGGCCCTTGTCGCGCAGCTCGCGGATCGCGTCGCGCAGCTCCTGCGCCTTGGCCCATCCGATCTGGAGATCGCGGACCGTGATGAGCACCTGCTTGATGCGGTCGTCGCGCTCCGCCTTGCGCAGGTTCGAGAGCGTGCCGAGCAGCGACTGGCGCTCGAACCCCAGCAGCTGGCCGAAGAGCGGCGCTTCGGCGCCCTCGACGTACTCGCCGGAGAGCTCGATCAGCAGCGTCGAGCCGGGCTCGATGGCGGGCCCGCCTCCGAGCCGCGACAGCACCATCCAACCCACGACCGCGAGCAGGACCAGCAGGCCCCAGCGCGTCTTCCTCATCGATCCTCACCCCCTGTGACCTGCGCGCCGACGCCTTATGCTAGAGCCGTGGCGCGGGAGGTCTACATCGCATCCGTCGGGCTCACCAAGGTGGACCTGACCGGCAACATCTTCGCGTCCGTCTTCGATCTGTTCGCCGAAGCCTACCACCGCGCGCTCGAGGACTCTCCGGTCCGCGCCTTCGAAGCGGTGCAGATCGGCATCATGGACAGCGAAGAGTTCGAGAATCGCGCGAATCTCGCCGCGAAGGTGGCGGACCGGCTGGGCCTGCTCGGCGTGCCCGCGATCCGCACCGAGACCGCGTCGTCCACCGGCGCGGCCGCGTTCCACGAGGCCTATTACAAGATCGCGTCGGGACAGTGCGAAAGCGTGCTGGTCCTGGCCGGCGAGCGCATGAAGAACGTCACCACCGAGGTGGCGACGTCGATCATGTCGAAGACGATCGACCCGGTCGAGCGACAGTTCGGCTTCACGATGCCGGCGCTGATCGCGCTGGTGACGCAGGCCTGGCTCGGCGAGCGGCGCCTGCGCGGCAAGGCGGTCTCGGACCTGCTGGCGCGGTTGATGGTGCGCGCGCACGCGCTCGGGGCGGAGAATCCGCTCGCGGCCTTCTACCAGAAGCCGGAGCCGCTCGACGCCTACTTCGACACGACCAAGAACCTGCCCGTCGCGACGCCGCTGATGCGCAAGGACTGCTCGCCGATCTGCGACGGCGCCGCGTGCGTGATCCTGACCGCGCGCCCGCAGGCAGTACGCGTCGCGGGACTCGGCTCCGCGACCGAAACCTCTTCGATCCTCGACCGCCGCCACCTCGCCTGCCTCGACGCGACGCGCGCGGCGGCGAAGGTCGCGTACTGGCGCGCCGGCATCGCGCGGCCCCGCGAGATCGAGGGCCTCTACGTCGAGTGCCACGACGCCTTCAACTCGCTGCTGCCGATCGACCTGACCGATCTCGGGCTCGTCGAACCCGAAGAAGCCATCGAGGCGGTGATCGGCTCTCCGAAGCGCGAGCCGGGCAACCCTCTCGAACATCCGATCACCGGCGTACGCGGGCGCGTGCCGGTGAACTTCTCGGGCGGCCTCAAGGCGCGCGGACATCCCGTCGGCGGCACCGGCCTCTTCCAGATCGCCGAATGCCATCTCCAGCTCACGGGCCGCTTCCCGAATCCGCAAGCGCAGGTCGCGAACGCACGCATCGGGCTCGCGCATTCGATCGGCGGCCCGGGCAACAACGTCTACGTGACGCTGATCGAGAAGAGCGACTCGAAGCGCAAGCCCGAGAGCGTGCCGCGACCGCAGATGTCGTTCCGGTCGATCGGCCCGCCGCGCCTCGTCGAGACGCCCGAGACCACCGGCCTGCACGGCGCGAGCGCAGTGCTCGAGGCGTACACGAGCATCTACGTGACGTCGGGCACGCAGCCGAGCCCCGTACACGTCGGACTCGTGCGCATCGGCGACCGGCGCGCCTTCGCGAAGCTCGATCGCCTGCCCGGCGAAGGCGAACCGGACGAGGCCGTGCTCGCGGGGCAGCGCGTGCGCCTGCTCGTCAAGGACGACGGCGACCAGTACTTCCAGATCGACCGCAACCGCGGCTTCGATCTCGCCGGTCTCGTCGGACGCGTGAAGAGCCGCGTCGGCTGGGGCCGCACGCAAGCGGCGCAGATCGCGGCCCTCCCGGCGCAAGACGACGACGCGAACCCGATCCCCGTCCCCATCCCCATCCCGGAAGACGACGCGTCCTAGCCCCGATCCGGAAACGGGACGACGGGATCAGCCCGCCGCGGGATCGAGCCCGCCCTCGCAGTTCGCGAGGCGCAGCTCGAGCGCCGCGACGCGCTCGCGCAGCGGCGTGACGGCGCGTTCGACCTCTTCGAGCGTGAAGCGCGGCGTGATGTGCTGCGGACAGTTCCAGTCGAAGCCCTCGACCCGCACACGCACCGCGCGCTCGATCTTCGCCTCGTACGCGGAAACCGCGAGTCGAGCGGCGAGTCCGTCGTCGGCGCCGACCTCGAGCGACTCGGCGCGGCCCAGGATCTTGAGCCGACGCCGATTGGCGTAGTCCATCAGGATCAGCGCGACGCGCGCATCGCCCGACACGTTGCCGACCGACACGTACTGGCGATTGCCGCGGAAGTCGGCCCAGCCGAGCGTGCGATCGTCGAGCACGCGCAGGAAGCCGGGCGGCCCGCCGCGGAACTGCACGTACGGCCAGCCCGTCTCGGAGACGCTGGCGAGGTAGAAGCCGTCGCGCGCGTGGATGAACTCGGCCTCCTTCTCGGTGATGCGATCGTTCCACGGCGGCCCCTCGGAGAAGCGCGCGTAGCTCGCGCGCGTTCCGTGCGCCTCCTGCTGCGCCTGCACGGCCGGCGTGAAGGCGATCTCGGCGAAGCGGTTGCCCATGGTTCATCCCCCTTCGATCACGCGCCCGGACCGCAGTCGATGCAATGGGGCACCGGCTCGGGTCCGATCCGCAGCTCGTGGTTGAGATCGCGCAGCGCGCTGCGCAGCCCTTCTTCGACCACCGGGTGATAGAAGGGCATCTCGAGCAGTTCCGGGATCGTGAGCTGCCGTTGCACGGCCCACGCCAGCAGGTGGCCCAGGTGCTCGGCGCGCGGCGCGATCATCTCCGCGCCGAGCAACAGGCCCGTGCCGTGTTCTCCGTAGACGTGCAGCAGGCCGCGGTGCTGGTTCATCACGCGACTGCGACCCTGGTCGTCGAACGACACCGCGCCGATCGCGAAGTCGGCGCGCCGCTGCAGCAGCTCGCGATGCGTCGCGCCCGCGAGTGCGATCTGCGGATCGCTGAACACGATCGCGAGCGGCGCGCGGCGCGGCTGGCAGCGCACGTCGGGGAAGCGGCCCGCGTTGTCGCCGGCGATGCGGCCCTCGTCCGCGGCTTCGTGCAGGATCGCCCGTTCGGCGCTCGCGTCGCCCGCGAGGAAGACGTGACTCGTTCCGCACTGGCCCGTGTGCCGATCGTGCAACGGCACGCCACGCGCGTCGAGCGCGAGACCCGCTTTGGAGAGCTCGAGCGTGTCGAGGT
>JALOQG010000378.1 GCA_025453505.1 Myxococcota bacterium
CCGCATGCGCGATCACCGGCTGCTCGGATGGGGCACGATCGCGAACGACGCCGCCACGTTCGTGCGCGTCATCCGGTCGGCCGTCGAGCTCGCACCCGATGCGAGCTATCGCGACGATCACCTGCGGATCTGCGCGCGCGGGACTTTGTCTCGCATGGCGCTGTGCGGCACCCGCGAGGGCGGCGCCTTCGAGAACCCGTTCCTGCGCGTCACCGAGGTGGACGCGCAGGGCCGGATCCTCTGCCACGACACGTACGACGAGAGCGACTTGGAACGCGTGCTCGCGCGCTTCGCCGAGCTCGCGGCTCCCGCTGCGTCGGAGGGGCGCTTCGAGAATGCCGCGTCGCGCGCGTGGCGCGCCGTGAACGCTGCGTGGACCGCGCGCGACCTCGATCGCTTCGCAGCGCCGCACGCGGCGGCGCTGCGCTACCGCGATCACCGCCGCCTCTTCGAGCTCGACCTCGATCGCGCGGGCTTCCTCGACTTCACGCGGCCGCTGCTCACGATGCGGGCGGGCGACGCCTCGCTCGATCTCGTCGCGACGCGCGGCGAGCGGCTCGCGCTGATGCACTCGGTGATGCGGATGGAGGACGAGTCGGTCGGACCGAGCGTCATCGAGTCGCTGATGCTGGTCGAGACGGACGAGCGCGGCGACATCGCGGCCTACGATCGTTGGGATCTCGAGGACGAGGATGCCGCCTGGGCCGAGATCGACGCGCGCTGGACGTCCGGCGAAGGCCCGCAGCACCCCGGACTGACGACCTTCAGCGACTTCTTCGCGGCCCTCGAGCGCCGCGAATGGGACGCTGCGGCCGCCTGCTACGCGGCGGATTTCGTCGGGCACGATCACAGGCTGGTGAGCTGGGGAACGGTGCGCGGCCCGGGCGCGCTCGTCCGGACGCTCCAGGAGATGGTCTCGCTCGCACCCGACGTTCGGATGCGCTCGAACCATCAGCGGGCCTGCGCGCGCGGAGCAATCGTCCACAACATCTGGGTGGGAACACGCGAGGGCGGTGCGTTCGAGAGCCCGTTCGTGTGCGTCGGCGAGTTCGGCGCGGACGGCCGGTTCATTCGCGCCGACTTCTACGACCCGCACCACCTCGACCGCGCGTTCGCGCGCTTCGAGGAGATCCGAGCGATCGAGCGAAGCGATCCGCGCGCGACGCGCGTGCGGCCCAACCTCGCGACGGCGGCGATGGAGCGCAATTGGACCGCGTTCGACGCGCTGGATCTCGCTGCCGCCGATGCTGCGCTCGACGCGGCCCGCGCGCACTACGCCCCGGACTTCGTGTGGGACGACCGCCGGCCGCTCGTCGGACTCTCCGGCGATCTCGAGCTGATGCTCGCCTCGGTGCGCGAGCGACTCGTCATGGGCGCGCGTCAACAGCGCACGATCGTCGCCACGGCGGGCGATCGCGTCGCGATCGGGCGCGTGCTCTGGGCCGGCGGGCCGGAGGACGGCCGCTTCGAGGTCGAGTTCCTCGTGGTGAGCGAGGTCGACGAGGCCGGCCTCTTCACCGCGCTGATCTTCTTCGAGCCGGGCGACACGCGCGGCGCGCAGCGCGAGGCGTGGGCGCGCTGGGCGGCGATCGAGCCGGCCGTGGCGCCGTGGGTGGAGCTGCTGAACGCGGCCACCGACGCGTGGAACGCACGCGACCGCGCCGCCATCCTCGACCGCTTCGCGGACGACGTCGTCGTCGAGGATCACCGGCACACCGGCATCGGCCGGATCGAAGGGTCGGCGGCCTACGTCGATGCGAACGCAGTGCTCTGGGATCTCGCGCCGGACCAACGCGTCGAATTCAGCTCGTCCTTCCTCGCGTTCGACCCGCACGTCCTCGTCGTGACGTTGCGCCGCGCCGGCACGCTCGCCGACGGCGGCGCCTTCGAGAGCGAGTACGTATGGCTCAGTCTCGCCAGGGACGGGCGCATCAACCATCTCGAGCTGTTCGAGATCGAACAGCAGGCAGCCGCGCTCGCGCGCTTCGAGGAGCTGCGTCCCGATCCGCTGCCCATTCCGCAGACCACCGCGACCCGCATGCGCGATCGGCACCGGGACGCCTTCCTCGCCCGCGACTGGCGCGCGATGCGCGCGCTGGCCAGCGCCGACTTCGTCTACGAAGATCGCGGCAGGCGGGCGCTCGTGCGCGGCGACGTCGAGCCCTGGATCGCGTCGCAGCAGTTCACCACACAGCCGGGGTTCCGCGCCGATACCGCGCTCATCGGGACGCTCGGCGATCGCATCGTGCTCGATCATTGCCGTTGGTTCGGCAAGCCGGATGGCGACGCGTTCGAGTTCGAGCGCGTCCGGCTGCTCGAAGTCGGCGCGGACGGCCTGCTGCGCGCGGTGCTCTTCTTCGATCCCGAGGACCGCTCCGCCGCGTCGATCGAGGGACTCGCGCGCTTCGCCGCGAGCGAGGCCGCGGGGAGCGCAGGCGTCGCTCCGCTGCTCGCGCTCCTCCGTGCCCTCGACGGTCGCGACTGGGAGGCGGCACGCGCATGCTTCGCGCCGGACCTGGTCCTCGTGGACCATCGTCCGCTCAGCCTCGGCACGCTCGATCGCGAGCAGTGGATCGCGTCGCTGCAAGCGACCTACGAGTTGAGCGTCGGCCTGAGTTGGGACGTGTTCCGTGCGCTCGCATCGAGCGAGCGGGGCTGGGTGATCGGCATCCGCCGGCTCGGGAGCATCCCGGACGGCGGCGGCCGGTTCGAGAACGAGTTCTACACGACGACGCTCGTGGTGGACGGACGCATCCAGCGCTTCGAAGTCTTCGGCGAAGCCGACGCCGAGCGCGCCGTCGCGCGTTTCGCGGAGCTGTGCGCAGAGGGCAGCGCGTGAGCGACGTGGACGATGCGAACGATCCCACCGCGCGCGCGCGGCGCATGAACGATTTCTTCGGGCCGCTCGTCCCCGGCCAGATGGGCTGCGTCTTCGATCACGCCGCTCCCGATCTCGTGCTCGGCCACATCGACGTGACCGCGAGCCTGATCGCCGGCACCGGCTTCCTGTTCGCGCCGGCGATCATCGCGCTCGCGGACACCTGCGCGGCGATCGGCTGCGGCGCGAACATCCCGGCCGGCGCGTCGTTCACGACGATCGAGCTGAAGTCGAACTTCCTCGCGTCGGCGCGCGCCGGCGAGCGAGTCGCGTGCCGGTGTACGCCGGCCCACCTCGGCCGCCAGACCCACGTGTGGGACGCCGTCGTCACCAACGAGACGACGGGCCGCACCATCGCGCTCTTCCGCTGCACGCAGATGGTGCTGCTGCCGCGTTGAGCACGCGGCCCGCTTCCTTCATGCGCTCCCCAACACGTACGACGACCCTTCCTCCCCGCGCAGCAGCTCGAAGCGCCGGGGCGATGCCATCGCTTCCTCGAAGAGCCGATCGAGCCGGTCGTCGCCGCGGCTCGGGTCGTGATGGAAGGGAACCAGCCGCTTCACGCGCGCCGCCGCGGCG
>JALOQG010000379.1 GCA_025453505.1 Myxococcota bacterium
GACTTCCTGCGACTGCACCTTGTCGTTCTTCGACGCGACCTCGGTGCGGTACTTCTGGATCTCGGCGACGGCGTCGCGCTCGCGGCCGTCCTTCACGGCTTCGGCGACGGAGCGGCGCAGCGCGTTGTACTGGTCGACGACGACGGATCGCTCCCAGCTCGGGGTGTCGAGGCCCGCGAAGTACGCGTTCTCGTCGGCGACGGCTGCGACGCGCGGCGTCTCCGTGAAGGCGAGGCGATGGCGCTCGCCGCCCGCGCCGTATTCGAGCGCGAAGCGGCCGAGCGGAACGTCGCCCGACGCGCCGACCGGCACGCGCAGCGTCACCCAGATGCGTCGCTCCTGGCCGGCGAAGAGGTCGCCGGGCTGGAAGCGAACCGAGTTGCCGTCGCGCGTCAGCGGATACCCGGCGGCATCGACGACGCCGATCCCGGACGCCGGCTCGATCGCCACGCGCAGGCCGCTCGCGACGTTCTCGCGCGCGGTCGCGAACTCGGCGGAGAGGATGCGGTCGAGTCCGTTCGCGCTCGCGAGGAAGTGGAAGTTGCCGGTGCCGGCGTCGGCCAGCGCCGCCATCAGGCCCTCGTCGAAGTCGGCGCCGACGCCCACCGTCGAGAGCGCGTACTCGCCGCGCGCGGCGCGCGACGCACGGCCGACGAGTCCTTCGCGCGAGGCGTCGCCCTGGTTCGCGAGCCCGTCGGAGATCAGCACGAGGCGCGGCGCACGGCCGCTCGCGCGCGTGGCGTCGATCATCGCGAGCGCGACGTCGAGGCCGCTCGACATGTTCGTGCCGCCCTCGGGCCGGATCGAATCCACCGTCTCGTACCAGGACGGACGCTGCTGCACCGTGCCGAGGGGGATGCGCGCGTGCGCCTGGTCCGCGTAGGTCACGAGCGCGAAGCGATCGCCGTCGCCGAGTCCGGCGATCAGCGTGCGCACCGCGGCGCGCGCGTGCTCGATCTTGTCGCCGCTCATCGAGCCGGAGTGGTCGAGCACGACGACGAGGTCGGTCGGGACGCGCGGCGCGATGCCGCGCGCGGCATCGGCGCCGATCACGAGCTCCATGCGCACGTCGCGGTCGCGCCCGGGCAGCACGGCCGTGCCTTCGAGCGCACCCGAGAAGCGCACCGGGCCCGAGCCCGTCGCGCGAAACTCGCGCGCGAGCGTCGTGGAGCCGCCGGGCGGCGCCGCCTCGGCGTTGCCGCCGAACTTCGCGGCGGCGCCGATCGCGAGCGTCGCGAGGGCGAGGATCGCCGCGATGCGCAGCGGCCGGAGGGGGTTTCGGGACGTCATGGTTCTCTCCTTCAAGCGGTTGCAGGGGCGCTCCGATGCGCCTGGGAGAGAAATACCCGCAGCCGGCGCTTCGTTCCGAAAAAGCCACGTAAAGACCGGGACCGATCGATTTACGTTCCGTTTACGAAGACGCCGGAGAGATCGCGTACGCTGGAGCGGCCCATGACCACGCCTCCCCGCATCCTCGTCGTCGAAGACGAAGTCGCGATCCAGCGCGGACTCTGCGACGTGTTCGCGTACCGCGGCTATGCACCGATCGGCGTCGACAACGGGGAGGACGGACTGCGCGAGGGACTCGCCGGCGGCTTCGATCTCGTCCTGCTCGACGTGATGCTGCCGGGCCGCAGCGGCTTCGAGGTCTGCGAGGTGCTGCGCAGTCACGACGCGCGCCTGCCGATCCTGATGCTCACCGCGCGCGGCGCCGAGGAAGACGTGCTGCGCGGCTTTCGCTGCGGCAGCGACGACTACGTCACCAAGCCGTTCTCGGTCGCGGAGCTGATGGCGCGCGTCGAGGCGTTGTTGCGGCGCGCCGATCGCGGCGAGTCCGCGGCAGTCGCGGCGCCGTTCGCGTTCGGCGCTTGGCGCGTCGAGCCGGAGCGGCTCGTCGCCTCGTGCGGCGACGCCGCGATCGAGCTGACGCGCCGCGAGATCGCGATCCTCTCGCTGCTGGCGCGCGAGCGCGGCCGGATCGTCAGCCGCCGCCGCCTGCTCGCCGACGTCTGGGGCATGGGCTCGCCCGAGCGCATCGAGACGCGCACCGTGGACATGCACGTCGCCAAGTTGCGCAAAAAGCTGGGCGCCGAGGGCCCGCGCCTGATCGAGACGGTGCGCGGCGAAGGCTACCGGCTGCCATGAGCGCCGGACGTCTGCGCCTCGTGCTCGCGCTGCTGGCGATCGCGCTCGTGGTGCCGAGCGCACTGCTCGTGCGGCGTGCCTTGCGCGGGGCGGAAGCGGAGATCGCGGCGCGTCACCAGGCGGTGGCGGAGCGCCTCTTCGACGAGATGGAGCGCGCGCTCACGGATCTCGTGACGCGCGAGGAAGCGCGTGCGGTCGAAGCGTGGAGCGCAGCGGAAGACGCGCGCATCGCGGAGCTTCCGTCCGAGCCGTTCGTGCTCGCGTACTTCCAGGTCGAGCCGGACGGGCGCGTGACGGCGCCGCTCGCGCCGCGCTCGGAGTTCGCACTGCGCGCGGCGACGCTGTGGTTCGCGTCGCGCGACGACGAGGCGCGGGGCGGCGAGCCGAAGCGCGCGGCCTCCGTCGCGCAGGCGCCGGGCACCACGATCGCGCTCGAGAAGGCCGAGAGCGAGGGCGCTCGCATGCGAGCGCTCGGCTACGCGACGCAGGAGCAGAAGGCCTCCGCGGCGCCGTCGAAGGACGCCTACGACGCGCTCCAGTCGCTCAATCGCGGCGTCGCGGAGCGCACCGCGCGCCAGCGCAAGATGGTCGAGCAGCCCGCCGAGGCCGATCCGCAGTCGCCGCCGGCGCTGCGAGACGAGGCGCCGTCCACGCGCCGCGTCGCGGTCGATCCGATGGTCGGCCGGCTCGCCGATCCGAGCCATCTGCTGCTCTATCGCAGCGTGTTCGCGGGCAGCGAAGCGCTGCGCCAGGGGCTCGTTCTCGACGTCGACGAGCTCGGGCGCGTGCTCCGTCAGCGCGCACTCGGCGCCAACGGGATCCCGGGCGCCGTGCTTTCGTTCGCGAACGAGATCGCCGCAGCGCCGGTGCTCGCGGCGGACGGCGAGCACGTCTACCGGCACCGTTTCGGCGAGCCCTTCGACTCGGTCACGGCTTCGGTCGCGCTCGCGCCGCTCGGCGGAGGCAGCGGCGCGGGCACGGTGTACGGGCTCGCCGCGCTGCTCGCCGTGACGGGAATCGCGGGTCTCTTCGCGGTACATCGCATGGTGACGGTCGCGATGGCCTACGCTGAGCGCCGCTCCAACTTCGTCGCTGCGGTCACGCACGAGCTGAAGACGCCGCTGACCGCCATCCGCATGTACGGCGAGATGCTGCGCGACGACCTCGTGCCCAGCGACGCCAAGCGGCAGGAGTACTACCGGACGATCACGGCGGAGTCCGAGCGGCTCTCGCGCCTGATCGACAACGTGCTCGAGTTCTCACGGCTCGAGAAGGGCACGCGCGAGATGCGGCTCGTGGTGGGGCCGATCG
>JALOQG010000380.1 GCA_025453505.1 Myxococcota bacterium
CGCGGACTTCGATGCGGCGTTCGCGCGCGGTCGCGCGTGGCGCATGGATGCGTTCTACCGGGTCGTGCGACGCCGCACCGGCATCCTGATGGACGGCGACGAGCCGCGCGGCGGCAAGTTCAGCTTCGACGCCGAGAACCGCGAGCCGTGGCGCGGAACGCCTCCCGCGCCGGTACCGCCGCGCTTCGAGCCCGACGCGATCACGCGCGAGGTCGGGGCGCTCGTCGAGACGCGCTTCGCCGCGCACCCGGGCCGACTCGATCTCGCGTCGCTGCCGGCCACGGCCGCAGATGCCGAAACGCTGTGGCGCTGGGCGCTTCGCGAATGCCTGCCGCACTTCGGTCCGTACGAGGACGCGATGTCCACGCGTTCGCGGACGCTCTTCCACACGCGCATCTCGGCCCTGCTCAACGACGGCCGGCTGGCGGCGGCGCGCGTCGTCGGCGACGTCGCGACGGCCGCACTGCCGATCGCCAGCCAGGAGGGATTCATCCGGCAGGTGCTCGGCTGGCGCGAGTTCCTGCGCCACGTCCACGTGCGAACGGACGGCTTTCGCGAGTTGCCGGACGGCACGCGACCCCCGCTCGCCGGCACGCCCGACGCGGGCGCGGCACCCGACTTCCTCGCTGCCGGGCGGTCGCTCCCGCCCGCGTTCTGGGGCACGGCGTCGGGCCTGCATTGCCTCGACGACGTCGTCGCAGGCGTATGGGACGAGGCCTATGGCCACCACATCACGCGGCTCATGGTCCTCTCGAACCTGGCGACGCTGATCGGCGTCTCTCCGCGCGAGCTGACCGACTGGTTCTGGGTCGCCTACGCCGACGCCTACGACTGGGTCGTCGAGCCGAACGTGCTCGGCATGGGAACCTTCGCGCTGGGCGACCTGTTCACGACCAAGCCCTACGTCTCGGGGGCGGCCTACATCGACCGGATGTCGGACGCGTGCGCAGGGTGCGCCTTCTCGCCGAAGCGCAATTGCCCGATCACGCCGCTCTACTGGAACTTCCTGGCCGAGCAGGACGCGCGGCTCGACGGGAACCCGCGCATGGCGATGCCGCTGCGCAGCGGCCGCAAGCGCGGCGCCGCACGGCGCGCGCAAGATCGCGCCGTCGCGGCCTGGGTGCGCGAAACGCTCGCGCGCGGGGAAGTGCTGCGCCCCGCCGACTACCCCGCCGGCTCGTAGCGGATCAGCTTGCGCTTGCCGCTGAAGAAGCCGGTCTGCATGTCCTCGCGCCACTGGTCGAACTCGCCGGCGTACTTCTTCTCGAAGACGGCGATCAGGCGATCGAGCACCGCGCGATCGGTCTCGAAGCGCGCCTTCGCTTCGAAGGTCGGCGCCTGGCGGAACGCTTCGTTGCGCCCGCCGCCGAACGACTCCAGCGGCCGTGATCGCCGACCCAGATCCGCGCGCGATCGAGGCCCTGCTCGAGCGCTTTCACCTTCCAGGTACCCCGTCGCGTGTTGACGACGACGGCGTCGTCGATCCACGCGAACCACACTTCGCCGTGGCAGGTGCTCTCGGCGCCGTCCTTCTTGAGCGGCGAGATGTAGGCGTAGGGACTCTTCTCGAGCAACTCCGTCGCGGCGGCCAGGATGCGCGGGCTCGTGCTGCTGCGCTCCTGCGCGTGCACGCGACCGGGTGCGAGCAGCGCGATCGCCGCTCCGCCGAGGAAGGTGCGACGATCGATGCCGCGCGAGAGCAGGGATTCGCGATCAGATTCCCGAGCCATGCGACTCCTCTTCGACGTGGATTCCGCACTCCTTGGTTTCCGGATTCTCCCACCACCAGCGCCCGGCGCGGACGTCCTCGCCGGGCTGGATGGCGCGCGAGCAGGGATCGCAGCCGACCGACGGATACCCCTGCTTGTGGAGCCGGTTCACGGGCACGTTGTGATCGCGAACGTAGTCCCACACGCGCTCGTGGGTCCAGTCGACCAGCGGATTGATCTTCACGATGCCGCCGTGCGCGTCGTCGATCTCGACCTTCGCGGCGTCGGTGCGGGTCACGTTCTGCTCGCGGCGCAGGCCCGCGATCCACGCGTCGACGCCCGCCGTCGCGAAGTAGCGGCGCATCGGCTCGACCTTGCGCAGGCGGCAGCAGAGCTGCCGCTTCTCGACCGACTCGTAGAAGAGGTTCTGGCCGTGCTCGCGCACCATCTGCACCACGTCGGCGGGCTCGGGAAACACGACCTCGATCGCGACGCCGTAGCGATCGCGCACGCGGTCGATCAGATCGTGGGTCGCCTGCGGCAGCCGCCCCGTATCGAGCGTGAAGACGCGCACGTCCGGCACGGTCCGGTGCATCAGGTCGAGCAGCACCATTCCTTCCGGATTGCCGAACGAGGCCGAGAGCACCAGGCGGGGGTGAAAATTCTCGATCGACCAGCTCAGGATCCGCTCGGCGTCCCAGCGCGCGAACGAGCCGCCGCGGATCGCGTCGAGCGTCGCTGCGCTGGGAGCCCTGCTGGGTGCGGAGATCGGAACGGGACTGACCATGCTGCACTTTCCGTGGGGCGCGGAACCGGTGGACGCGTCGGGCAAGTTTCGAGCCGTGCCCGCGAAAAGCAAGGCCCGATTCCTGACCTGATCACGTCGTAATGGGCCAGCGAGCCCTCAGGCCGGCCGCGCCTCGCGTCGATAGGCGAAGCCATGACCGCTTCCGGCCGCTTCGACGCGCCCGGGTCCGTCGCCGAGGAGATCGCGCGACTCGACCTCCTGCGCCGGCTCTCGATGGGCGCAGCGCATACGCTGAACAACGCCTTCACGGCGATCCTCGGCGAGACGCTCGGTCTGCTCGACGAGCGCAAGGGCGACCCGCTCGTCGCCGAGGCCTGCGAGCTGATCCAGGGCGAGGTCGAGCGCTGCGCGCGCCTGATGCGCGCGATCGCGCTGCGCATGCACCGGCGAACGCCGCTGCTCGACGAGACCAGCGTCGCGAGCCTGCTGCGCGGTCTCGAGCCGCTGTTGCGCGAGACGGTGAGCCGCAGCGTCGCGCTCGCGTGCGAAGCGCCCCCACTCTCGCTCTGCGTGCGCGGCGCGAGCGAGGACATCGAGCTGCTGGCCCTGCTCTGTGCGCATCGCCTCGTGCACGGCGCGACGGGCGGCGTTCTCCACGTGTCGCTCGACGCGCGATCGCCGGACGACCTCGCGCTGGAGATCGAGTTTCGCGACGCGAGCGGCGAGCCGCACGGCGGCGCGACGCACGACGACTGGGACTCGCTCGTCGAAGCGTCGGTGCGCGTGCTCTCCGAACGGCACGGGATCGGAATCCAGCACGACGCGGGCGAATCATCGCGGCGCGTCCGCCTTCGCCTCGCTCTCGCGCCCGACGGCGAATAGGCCGCCGAACCGCGCGCGGAACGCGGAGTCATCGCCGCTCCAGCGCCACGCGGCCGCGGGATCGCGCACGCGCGCGGCCAGCGTCTCGATGCGTTCGCCCAGCAGCGGATGCACGAGCGCGGGCGCCAGCGCGGCGAGCGGCTCGAGCACGAACGCGCGCTCTGCCAGCCGCGGGTGCGGAACGACCAGCCCGGCCTCGTCGACGCGGCGATCGCCGTAGAGCAGCAGATCGAGATCGAGCGTGCGTGCGGCGTTGACGACACTGCGCACGCGGCCGGCGCGCCGCTCGATCGCGAGCAGTCCGTCGAGCAGCGCACGCGGCGCGAGCGACGTCGCGACGTGCGCCGTCGCGTTCAGGTACGGGCCCTGCGGCGGCGGCCCGTACGGAGCCGTCTCGAAGACCGGCGAGCAGGCGACGAGCCGCGTGTCGGGCAGCGCCGCCAGACCGCGCAGCGCCGCGACGAGATGTTCGGCGCGATCGCCCAGATTCGTGCCGATCGAGACGTATGCGTCGAGTGCCGCCACGGCTCGCTCAGGCGTGGGTGACCGGCGCGCCGGTGTCGATCGCCTCGTCGCCGCGCGTCGCACGCTCGAGCGTGATCGCTCGTTGCGACACGAGCGCTGCACTGCGCACCGGGCAAGGGTCGACCGCGCAGCCCGCGCAATGCCGCGGCCGGCAGGGATCGAAGTGCACGATCGCCTCGCCGGGCCGTCCGGTCGCGCCGATCAGCACGTCTTCGACGTCCTGCCCGATGGAATGCAATCGATCGGCGTCGAAGTAGCGCGGCACCACGAGATGCAGATCGACGTGCAGCGCGGCGCCCGACCGCCACGCGCGCAGACTGTGCGCGTCGATCCAGCTCGGCTCGCGCCGCGCGCGCAGCGCGTCCACCATCACGCCGAGCGCGCCGGGATCCGCTTCGTCCATCAGGCCGCCGACGGCCTGCCGCGCGAGCCGCCATCCGGTGACGAGGATCTGCGCGGCGACGGCGAGCGCGACGAGCGGATCGAAGATGGCGAGTCCCGTGACGCGCACGAGGAGGAGGCCGACGATCACGCCCGCGCTCGTCGCGACGTCGGTCAGCAGATGTCGGCCGTCGGCGACGAGCGCGAGCGAGTGTTCGCGACGGCCGACGCGGATCAGGTACAGGCCCAGCAACACGTTCACGGTCGTCGCGGCGGTGACCAGCACCAGACCGAGGTCGAGCCGGCGCAGCTGCGGCCCGCTGATCAGTGCGCGCACCGCTTCGAAGACGATGCCGAACGCCGCGACGGCGATCAGCGTGCCCTCG
>JALOQG010000381.1 GCA_025453505.1 Myxococcota bacterium
CCCCGTCTTCCCTGCGCGCCCACGCAGCAAGGAGCTTCGCGATGACGACCGCCGTTTCCTCCGTGCAACCGCGCGGCGCGCTCGGGCGCGTGCGCAACTTCCTCTCCGCCTGGCTGACCGGCTGGGTGCGCGACCGCGAGCAGGAGAACCCGCGCGCGATCTACGAGCAGGCGATCCACGGCCGGCTGCGCCGCTACGCGGAGCTGAAGGAGGCCGTCGCCGGGATCCTCTACCTGCGCAACAAGCTCGAAGCCGAGATCCGCGATCGCCACACCGAGATCGCGCGGCTCGCGGCGGACGCGGAGCGCGCGGTGAAGCGCAGCGACGAGTCGCTCGCCGTCGCGATCGTCACGCACCGGCACGAACTGGTCGAAGACCTCGCGCGCGCCGAGCAGGAGCTCGAAGGCCTGCGCAGCGAGGCCGACGCCGCCAAGGAGAACCTGCTGCACTTCCGCGAAGAGATCCGCACGCTCGAACGCGAGAAGGGCCGCGCCCTCGCCGTCTGGGCGAGTTCGCGCATGCGCCGCCAGGTGCGCGCCGCGATCGACGGCATCTCGGTGGACGCCGACGTGCGCGCGCTCGAAGGCGTGCGCGAGCACGTCGCGAAGCTCTCGACCGAAGCGCACCTCGACGGCGAGCTCGCGCGTGGCACCGAACTCCGCACGCGCCTCGCCGAGATCCGCGGCGAAGCGCGCCACGAAGCCGCGCGCCGCGAGGTCGAGGAGATCAAGCGTCGCGTGCGCCCGGCGCTGGCGGGCGAGACGACGATCGAGACGCCAGTCGTCGCGACGGCGCCGATCGAGCGGGCGACTCAGAGCCTGTGAAAGAATCGGCGACCGAGCGGCGCGCCGCGCCGGTGGGTCAGATGCAAGGAGCGACGACGAGCCGTAGCTCGAGCTACGGCGAGGAGCGCAGTGCTGCGGGCCGGGCTGGAACTGCTCGAAGCAGCGCGGACACCACGCGACCGCGTTCGCGCCGGATCGTTCGGGCGCGCGGCGCAGCGTATCCGCGTCGATCCCGACGGCGGCCGTCGCGGCGAGCAGCGCCTCGCGTTCGCCGGGTTGGCGATCGGGATCGTGATCGAGGCGCGCCAGCGCCCGACGCAGGAACGCGACGCGCTCCTCGCCGGCGAGCAGCGCCGCCGCGGCGATCGCGGGCAGCGGCACCCCGACGGCTTCGAGGAAGATCCGCTGCGGCAGACGCAGCAGGCTCGGCGGATAGATCGCGGCGGCGAGCACGATTTCGCGCCGGCGCGCCGCGGCGTCGGGCAATAGCGACCGGTGCGCAGCGCGCGCGCTCCACAGCGTCGCGACGTGGAGCAGCAGCAGCACGCCGAGCGCGACCCAGAGCGGCCAGGCGACCTCGACCGCGACGAGCAGCGCCGCGAAGACGACGAAGCCGCACGCGTAGGCGTCACACAGAAGAGTCGCGCGGCGCAGCGCGGAGCGCGCGTGCGCGACGCGCTCGCGCAGCGCGGCGACGTCGGCCGCCTCGCGATGCAGCGCACGCCACGCCGCGTCGCGCTGCTCCGGCGCGGCCGTCGCGATCCGGCGCAGCCACGCGGCGACGTCGCGCGCGTGCCGGTGCGAGATCGCTCGCAGGAACGTCACGTCGCCGGCGCGCACGCGCGCGCCCGACGCCTCGGCCGCCGCGAACGTCTCGCAAGGCAGCGACGCAGCGGCGAGTCGCGAGGCCGGCAACCCCAGCGCGCCGACCGGCGCCGTCGCGCGCAGGCCGTCGGCCTCGCGGACGAAGGGCAGCGGAGCGGCGTGGATCGGAAGCGCACCCGGCCGCGGAGGCAGCGACGCGAGCGCCGCATCGGCCAGCGTCCGCGGGCGCGCGGTCCATCCCCGTCCGACCCGCGCGAAGCCGACGACGCCCGGGGGCAGGAAGACGATGCCCTCGAGCAGGTAGAGCACGAGCAGGATCGAGAGGAGTTCCACCGCGCCGACTCAGCTCGGCGTGCCGACGCCCTCGCTCTTCTTGCGCCCGAACAGCTTCGACACACCCGCTCCGAGCCCGACCACCGCCGCGACGATCACCTTCCAGAACTTTCCGAGCATGCCCGACTTGAGCAACGCCGCGCCGACCCCGCCCAACACGAGGCCCTTGAGACCGATCTCGGCGATGCTGTCCGAGCCCTCGACGAAGTCCGCGTACTGTTCGCCCGCGCGGAACTGGTAGGCACCGAGCAACTGGTTCGTCGTCGCCGACGCCGCGACGAATTGCTCGGGACCGGCGACCAGCGTCGCCGTCATCACGCCGCGCCGCCCGAGCAGCTTGACGAGCTTGTTGACGGTCTGATGCTGATCGCTCTCGCCGACGATCGCCCACGTCAGGTTGTTGGTCGCGGTGTCGTAGTGCGGCTCTTCCTGCCAGCCGACGATCTCCATCGTCGACCAGCCGCGCGACTTGCGCTCCTCGTTGGAGGCCGCGGTTCCCTCGCGGATCGAAGCCAGCATCGCTTCGGCGTCGAGCGCATCCTTCTCGTCGTCGCGCACGTAACCGATCGCGTCGTACTCGAAGACGAGGAACCAGCTGTCGCCCTCGGCGGCCGAAGCGACGACGGCGACCTCGTTGCCCTGCTGCGGGTTCTGCGTCAGCTCGAGGAAGCGGCGCGTCTCCGCCTGGTCGAGCGCGACGAAGTATTCCGGGAGCTGGATCTCCGCCACGCTGCCGACCGGAACCACGGCCGGCCCCTGCTTCCAGTCGAGCGCGGGCGGCGCGGCGTCCTGCGCGCGCGCATCGGAGGCCGCCAATGCGAGGAGCAACACCGCGACGAGTCGGATCGGGCGTGCCGGGCGGAGGCGCAGGTCCATGGATCTCTCCTTCGAAGGGATGTCGGAAGGCATCGGCGGCTCCGGGCGTCCGCCGAAGCGAAAACTAGGCAGGAGACGCCGGCTTCGGCCGGCACAGCAGGGATCCACCCCCGGAGGCGACGAGGTGGCCCGCCTCGTCCCACACGCGATTGTGGAATCCGATCAGGCCCTCGGTCGCGACGTCTGCCGACGCCTGTACCAGCAGCCACTCGGTGTACGGCGGCGCGCGGTGGAAACGCGCGGCGAGATCGAGACTCGGCGCCATCCACGGGTTTTCGTCCTCGCGGTGCGCGCGGCACGCCGCGGGCCACGAGAGCGTGTCGATCAGGATCAGCGCGCGACCGGCGTCGAGGAAGGCGTCGCGCTCGAAGCGCGCGTCGGGCCGGAATCGATACCAGCAGCGCAGCGACGGCGCGCCCGGCTGCCACTCGGCATCCGGCACCCAATCGGTCGGGCGCCCCTCGAGATTGTCCCAGAACGGATAGCGGCGCGGCTCGTCGGCGTAGAGCTCGTCGAACGGACGCAGCGACGCGGGCGACGGCACGGCGGGCGCCGCTGCGAAGTCGTGCTCGAGACCGGTGCTCGCGTCGGTGCTCCACACCCGTGCGTCGAGAAACGGACGCCCTCCCTGCGCGAGCACCACGTGCAGCGACTCCGCGTTGCGCCCGCGCCGCAGCGAAGTCGCCTCCACGTCCGCGACGTCGAACGCGCCGACGCCGAGGAAGTGGCACGCGAAGCTCGCGGGCCGCGAGAAGGCGCTCGCGCGTCCCGCCGCGCGCAGCGCGATCGCCGCGACGTAGCCGCCGTTCGGCCCCCAGATCCGCCAGTCGGGCGAGAGCGTCGCGCAAGCCCGTTCCGCATCGCCCGCGAGTCGCGTGTCGAGGTCGAGGCTGCCCACGCGGGCACGCTACGCCGGATTCCGCGCCCGTGCAGCGCTCGCGCGGAGCCGACGCGCCCCATACCTTCCCGCGTCATGTCCTACGTCGAGATCTCGAAGCCGCGCCCGCACGTCGCCCTCGTCACGCTGAACCGGCCCGAGCGCATGAACGCGCTCTCGTTCGAGACGGTGCAGCCGCTGCACGACGCGATCCTCTCGGTCGGCGCCGACAACGACGTGTGGGCCGTCGTGCTGACCGGCGCCGGACGCGGTTTCTGTTCGGGCCTCGATCTCGAAGACCACGGCATCCCGCCGAACATCGCGGGCCTGCCGATGTCGCGGATCGCGACGCGCGCGATGGCGGTGTTCTCGGATCTCGTTCCGGCGATGCGCGGCATCCCGCAGCCGGTGATCGCTGCGATCAACGGCCCGTCGTACGGAGGCGGCCTGTGTCTCGCCGTCGCGTGCGACATCCGGCTCGCGGCGGCGTCGGCGACCTTCTGCGGCGCGGGCATCAAGAACGGACTCACCGGCCGGCGTCGCGATGACCAAGCGCGTGCTGTGGTCGAACCTCGAGACGGGCAGCCTGCACGCGGCGATGGATCTCGAGGCGCGCAACCAGCTGCTGGTGCGCATGACCACGAGCAACCTCGACGAGGCGATCCGCGCGCGCAAGGAAGGCCGCAAGCCGAACTACGCGGACTGATCGGTAAGCCGGTCCCGCAGGATCTTTCCGCTCGCATTGCGCGGCAGCTCGCGCACGCAGTGGAATGCGACGGGGACCTTGTAGCCGGCGAGCCGCGCGCGACAGAACGCGCGCAGCGCGGACGCATCGAGGTCGGCGTCCGCGACGAGCCACGCCGCCGGCCGCGCGCCGAAGGCCGCGTCGGCGACGCCCGCGACCGCCGCCTCGCGCACGGCCGGATGCGCGAGCAGCACCGCCTCGACCTCCGCGGGGTACACGTTCTCGCCGCCCGAGACGATGAGATCGCTGCGCCGCGCGAGCACGTGCAGACCGCCGTCGGCGTCGAGGCAGCCGACGTCGCCGGTGTGCAGCCAACCATTCGCGAGCGCGCGCCCCGATTCGGCTTCCCGCCGCCAGTAGCCGCGCATCACGTTCGCACCGCGCACCTGGATCTCGCCCGCGACGCCCGCTTCGCAGGGGCGATCCTTCTCGTCGGCGATGCGCAGCTCCACGCCGGGCAGCGGAGGCAGCCCGGCGCCGGCGTGATCGGGTGTGCGTGTCGCGACTTGCGACGTCGCCTCCGTCAGCCCATACGTCGGCGCGATCACGAGTCCCGCGGCGCGCGCGCGCGTCAGCAGCGCGGGATCCGCCGCCGCGCCGCCGAGCAGCACCGTGCAGCGCCTCGCATCGAAGCGCGGCGGTCGATCCGCACGCAGCACGCGCTCCAGCATCGCGGGCACGAG
>JALOQG010000382.1 GCA_025453505.1 Myxococcota bacterium
TCCTTCACAGGCTCTCAGTCGTCGTCGCCGTTCTCGTCATCGCCACGATGGCGGCACGGTCCTTCGTAGTCTCCGTGGCGCAGGTGCGCAGGTACGGCGGACTCGCCGACGCTGATGGTGTGACGATTGCCCGGATTGCCCGGCGGCAGGTGGCAGATCGTGACCTGCCGCTCCGGGCACGCGTCACTGCTCGCGAGCGAAGTGCCCGCGGCCGCGGCGGAGCACTCGTTGTCGTAGGTCTCCCCATCGCAACCGCAGACCTCGGAGACGTAGAGCGGGCACACGCGCGGACGTTCCGCGCACACGCCCTCCGCGTAGCAGCGCCCGACGCGCTTCTTGCAGAACTCGTCGTTCGAGCAGTCGCCGTTGTCGTGGCAGGCGACCGGCTCGTCCTCGCACGCGCCGTCGGCGCTCACCGAGACGCCGGCGCTCGCCGCTGCACACGCGTTCGAGTAGGTCTTGCCGTCGCAACCGCAGACCGGGACGTAGTCGAGCGTGCAGAACTCCGGCCGCGCGATGCAGGTGCCCGGACCGTCGCTGCACAGGCCCTCGGGCTTCTCGCAGTACTCGAGGTTCGAGCAGTCGTCGTTGGCGTGGCACGCTTCCGGCTCGTCGTCGCAGGCGCCGCGGAACGCGAGCGATGCGCCCGCGACCCGGCGCTCGCAATCGTTCGCATAGGTCACCCCGTCGCATCCGCACACGGGTCGGTACTCGCGGGCGCAGATCTCGGGAACGTCCTCGCAGACTCCGATCGCGTCCTCGGCGCAGCCCGGTCGCGTCTCGCAGAACTCGCCCTCGCCGCACGCCACGGCGTCGGGACCGCCGCACTTCGTCCGCTCGCAGCGCCCGTACGACTCGACCTCGACGTCGGCGCAGCGCGCCTCGCACAAGTTCACGTAGGTCTTGCCGTTCTCACCGCAAACGGGCGCGAGGATGCCTTCGCAGTCGCAGCGTTCGAGGTCCGTGATCCGATCCTCGTGATCCGCCACGACTTCGATCAGGCGCTTGAAGCCGTCCTCGGCGCAGTTGGTGGCGCCGAGCGAACCGGCCACGACCAGGGTGAGAGCGAGCAGCGTGGACAGGGACGCGCGATACCGCATGACGGCCTCCGGGGATTGGACCTGTGTGGAAACCCATCCTACGGCCCGGGTCTACGGCGAGTCAATCGTTACATCGCGCAGGGATGCGGTCCGCCCGAGGAGAGCATCGAGGACCTGCTGCCCGTCCTTCGCAAGCGCATCGCGGCCCTCGGTCCAGGCGCCGCGAGCGCGTAGACTGCCGCCGCGCGCCTGCGTTCCATTCCGCGCGCCAACGGGAGCCATGCATGCGGATCGCGAGCGGCCGCACCGCGATCTCCTCGATCGCATCGGACCGGGAGCGCCGCCAGGCACTGCGCCGCTTGCGCGCCGGACTCGCCGTCCTCGCCGCGCTGACGGGCATCGGAACGCTCGGATTCCGCCACCTCGCCGGGATGAACTGGATCGATTCCGTGTACATGACGGTGACGACGCTCGCGACGGTCGGATACGGCGAGGTCCAGCCGCTGGGACCTTCGGCGCGTGTTTTCGCGACGATCTTCATCCTGGCGGGCGTCGGTGCCACGCTCTACACGGTCGGCGTGATGGCCGAGTTCGTGATCGCCGGCCGCATCGGCGAGCTGCTCGGAAGGAGAGCCATGGAACGCACGCTCGGCTCGCTCCGCGATCACGTGATCGTGTGTGGCTACGGCCGGCTCGGCGGCGCGCTCGCCGAGGAGCTCGCGCGCAGCGGCGTGCCGATCGTCGTCGTAGACGAGGACATCGCGGTCGGAGAGCGCATCGCGGAGCGCGGCTGGCCGTTCGTGTGCGCGTCGGCGGTCGACGAGGGAGTGCTCGAACGCGCCGGCATCGCGCGTGCGCGCGCGATCGTCGCGGCCACGGGCAGCGAGGCCGTGAACGTGTTCATCGCCCTGGCCGCGCGCGAGGCGAACGCGGGAATCGCGATCCATGCCCGGGCGGAGACCGTCTCGGGAGCACGACGGCTGCGCAGCGCGGGCGCCCAGAGCGCGGTGTCGCCGCACGCGCTCGGCGGCGAGCGGCTCGCGCAGGCGATCCTGCGACCCGCCGTGGTGGACTTCATGCAGTTGTCCACGCCGGGCAGCGGGACCGAGATCGATCTCGAGGAAGTCGTCGTCGCGGCTCGCTCTCCGCTCGCAGGGCTTCGCATCGAACAGCTCGCGGAACGCGGCGCGCGCGTTTCCGTCGTGGCCATCAAGCGTGCGGCGGCGCCGCTCATGCTCGACCCGGCCCCTGCCTCCAGCCTGGAGGCCGAGGATCGCGTCGTGGTGATCGGCGATCGCGAAAGCGTGAGACGTCTCGCCGATCTGGCGGCGGCGCCAACGGATCCGACACGGGAGGTGCGGCCATGAGCGACTCCGAGTTCGAGATTCTCGCCGCCGAGGCGACACCCATCGGCATGATCTGCCTGCGCCAGCGCGAGATCGCCGCCGCGCCCGGCACTTTCGCGACCGAGATCACGCTCGACCACCAGTTCCTGATGAGCAGCGAGAACACGGCGTCGGAGCGCGAGCTGACGGCGCGCGCTCTCGCGCTGCATCCGGGCGACGCGCTGCGCGTGCTCGTCGGCGGCCTCGGTCTCGGGTACACGGCGCACGAGGCGCTGCGCTCGCCGCGCGTCGCACGGGTCGAGGTCGTCGAGTTCCTGCCGCCCGTGATCGAGTGGATGCAGCGCGGTCTCGTGCCGCTCGCGTCCGAGCTCGCGGCGGATCCGCGCCTCGAGATCCGCGAGGGCGACGTCTACGGGCGACTCGCCGCGCCGCCCGCGCGGCCGTACGACCTGATCCTGATCGACGTCGATCACTCGCCCGCCGAGCCGCTCGGACCCGCGAGCAGCGCCTTCTACGGGCGCGAGGGCCTCGCCGCCGCGCGCCGCCATCTCGCACCGGGCGGCGTACTCGCGGTGTGGTCGTACGCGGAGAGCTCGCCCTTCGCGGCGGCGCTGCGCAACGTATTCGCGGACGTGCGCGTCGAGTCCGTCGACTTCGAGAACGTGGTGGTCGGCGACGGCGAGACCAACTGGCTCTTCCTGGCGAGAGACTGAGTTCAGTCTCGAATCACGCAGATCGCCGAGAAGCCGCCGCCGGGCGTGCGCAGGTTCGTGACCTGTCCCTGATACACGCGCGCGCCGAGCAGCAACACGTCGTCGCGATACGCGTAGGCGCGCACGTCGAACTTCATCGTGCGCGCGCCCTCGGTGGTCTGGACCGGGATCTCGCCGGGCTCGACGCGACGTTGCGCGACGAAGCCGCCCTGCGCAGCGATCTCGTCGAACTTCGCGCGCGAGATCTTGTCGCCGCGGTACACCGCGCGACTCGCGAACGCGTCGGCGGGCTTGAAGACCCAGGTGCGGCGCTCGGCCCAGGCCCGCTCGAGGCCGAGCGCTTCGAGGGC
>JALOQG010000383.1 GCA_025453505.1 Myxococcota bacterium
ATGGTCGGCGGCTACTCGCGCGGCGACTTCGAGCATTGCGAGGTGGCGCTCTTCCTGGGCAAGAACCCGTGGTTCTCGCACGGCATTCCGCGCGCCCGCCTCACCCTCCGCGAGATCGCGAAGGATCCCGCGCGGGCTTTGATCGTGATGGACCCGCGCCGCAGCGAGACCGCCGAGATCGCCGACATCCACCTGCAGGTGAAGCCGGGCGGCGACGCATTCCTGCTCGCTGCGATGATCGGCGTGATCGTGCAGGAGGGACTCTTGAAACGCGACTGGCTGGCGGAGCACGCCGACGGCCTCGGGCAGGTGCTGCCGCACTTCACGTCGCTCGACGTGGCAGTCCATGCGGCAAAGAGCGGCGTGTCCGAGGAGCAGGTGCGCAGCGCGGCGCGGCGCATCGCGGCGGCCGAGAGCGTCGCCACCTTCGAGGACCTCGGCGTGCAGATGAACGTGCACTCCACGCTGGTCTCGTACCTCCACAAGCTGCTCGTGCTCCTCACCGGGAACTTCGGCAAGAAGGGCGCCGACCATCGACCGAGCACGCTCGTCCCGCAGGCCTTCAACGGCGAAGAGGGCGGCACGACACCCGTGACCGGCGCGAAGATCATCGGCGGGCTCACGCCCTGCAACGTCGTCCCAGACGAGATCCTCACCGATCACCCGAAGCGATTCCGCGCGATGCTGGTCGAAAGCGGCAATCCCGCGCATTCCATCGCCGACGGCGTGCGCATGCGCGAGGCGCTCGCCGCGCTCGAGCTCGTGGTCGTGATCGACGTCGCCCTCACCGAGACGGCTCGGCTCGCGGACTACGTGCTGCCGGTCGCGAGCCAGTTCGAGAAGGCCGAGGCGGTCTTCTTCAATTTCGAGTTTCCCAACAACTACTTCTTCCTCCGCAAAGCCCTGATGCCGCCGCTGCCGGGACTCTTCTCGGAGGCGGAGCTGCACGCACGATTCGCCGAGGCGCTCGGCGCGCTGCCGAAGGACGCCGTCGAGAAGCTGCGAACAGCCTGGCTCGAGGGCCGCGTGGCCTTTCGCACGAAGTTCATGGAACTCATCACCGCAGACGCGCGCCTGGCCTCGGTCGCGCCCGTCCTGCTCTACCGCGCAATCGGTGAGTTCCTGCCCGAGGGTCTCGCAGAGGGCGCAGGCATCTGGGCGATCTGCCAGATCGCGGCGCCCCGGATTGCGTCATCGCTCGCACGCGCGGGCTTCACCGGCTCGCCGCCGGACGCGGCGGACGCACTCTTCGACGCGATGCTCGCGAGCAAGAGCGCGATCCCGTTCTCGGTCGACGAGTGGGAGGAGAGCTTCGCCCGCGTGACGACGCCGAACCGCCGCATCCAGCTCGCGATCCCCGAACTCTTCGACGAGCTCGACGGCCTCGCGAGCGAACCGGAGCGGGTGGACACGGAGTTCCCGCTCGTCCTGTCCGCCGGCGAGCGTCGGTCCTTCACCGCGAATACGATCATCCGCAATCCGGAGTGGCGGAAGAAGGATCGCGCCGGCGCGTTGCGGATGCATCCCGACGACGCGAAACGCGCGGGCGTCGCGGACGGCGGCCGCGTGCGGCTCTCGACGCGGCGCGGCAGCGCGGAGGTCTCGGTCGAGATCTCCGACCGCATGCATCCCGGGCACATCTCATTGCCGAACGGGCTCGGCCTCGATTTCCCGGATGCGAGCGGCGGGCGCGTCGCGACGGGCGTCTCGCCGAACGAGCTGACGCGCAGCGAGGATCGCGACCGGGTCGCAGGAACGCCGTGGCACAAGCACACTCCTGCGCGTGTCGAGGCGCTGTGAGCGCGCTCGCCGACGTCGAGTTCCACTTCGACTTCGGCTCGCCGAACGCCTACCTCGCCCACCTCGTGATCCCCGCGATCGAGCGTCGCACGGGCGTGCACTTCGCGTACGTGCCCGTGCTGCTCGGCGGTGTGTTCAAGGCGACCGGCAACGTCTCGCCGGCGGTCTCGCTGCGAGGGATCCAGAACAAGGGCGAGTACGCGGCGCTCGAGACGAGGCGTTTCCTCGCGAAGCACGGCATCACGCGCTTCGCGATGAATCCGTTCTTCCCCGTGAACACGCTCCAGATCATGCGCGGCGCGGTCGCGGCACGGCGCATCGGCTGCTTCGAGCGCTACGTCGACGAGGTCTACCGGCACATGTGGGCGGACCCGAAGAAGATGGACGAGCCCGCGGTGATTCGCTCCGCGCTGCTCGAATCCGGGCTTCCGGCAGATCCGCTCCTCGCACGCGCCAACGATCCCGACGTGAAGGAGGAGCTGCGCGCGAACACCGACGCCTCCGTCGCGCGCGGCGTGTTCGGCTCGCCGAGCTTTTTCGTCGGCGGCGAGCTGTTCTTCGGGAAAGACCGCCTGCGCGAGGTCGAGGAAGAGATCCAGACACACGAGCGGCGATGAAGCGCGGCACCTGCAATCCGCAGCCGGTGGACGCCGCCGCGCCACGGCGCAGCGAAGGAGACGGATGATGACCGAGTCACCGCAGATCCGAACCGAGGTCGATGGCCGCGTGCTGAAGATCGTCGTGGACAACGTTCGCAAGAAGAATGCGTTCGTGCCCGAGATGATGGTCGCGCTCGGCGACGCGCTGACCGCGTTCGACCGCGACGACGAGCAATGGGTGGCGGTGCTGTGCGCCGCGGGAGACCACACCACCGCCGGCCTCGACATGCCCAGGTTCTTCGGGCCGACCGCGACTGCCGTCGAGCCTGCGGCGGATGCGGTCGACCCGTTCGCGCTGAAGCGCCGCACGCTGAAACCCGTCGTCGCCGTCGTCCAGGGCATCACCTACACGATCGGCATCGAGATGATGCTCGCCGCCGACATCGTGATCGCGGCGGACACCGCGCGCTTCTGCCAGATGGAGTCGAAGCGCGGCATCGCGCCGCTCGGCGGCGCGCACTTCCGCTTCCTCACGCGCACCGGCTGGGGCAACGCGATGTACCACCTGATGCTGTGCGACGAGTTCGACGCGCAGCGCGCGCTGCAGATCGGGCTCGTGCAAGAAGTGGTGCCCTACGGCAAGCACATCGATCGCGCGATGGAGATCGCACACGCGATCACGCAGCACGCGCCGCTCGGCTTGCGCGCGATGAAGGAGGCGGCGCTGCGCTACATCGCCGCCGGCGAAGCGGCCGCCATTGCCGCAATTCCCACGATCAGCGAGCGCGTCATGGGCACCGAGGACGCGACAGAGGGCATCCGCTCCTTCCTCGAGCGCCGCGAGGCGCGCTTCACCGGCCGTTGAGGAGGATTCGAAGATGAAACCGGTTTGCCTGGTATTGGGCGCTGGTGCGGGCATTGGTGGAACGGTCGCTCGGCGTTTCGCGCAAGAGGGCTACCACGCCTGCTTGTGTCGGCGCAGCGATGAGGACGGCCTGAAGAGGTTGGTCGACACGATCGAGGGCGACGGGAACTCGGCGAC
>JALOQG010000384.1 GCA_025453505.1 Myxococcota bacterium
AGCGGCCTGCTGACGACGGACCCGGCTGGCGCGATCACGTCGTTCAACCCCGAAGCCGAGCGCATCACGGGCGTGTCGCAACAGGCGGCGATCGGGCGCTCGCTGGATTCGGTCATTCCGGGCGCCAGCCAGGCGGTGCTCGAGTCCGCGCGCGCGACGCAGAAGGGCCGGGCGCGCCTGCGCTTCAAGAATGCGACGGGCGCCGAGCTGCACCTCGGACTCGCGGGATCGGTGCTGCGCGCCGGCGAGGATTCGGCCGGCGGCTACGTCGTGATCTTCCAGGACGTGACGCGCGTGGTGGAGATGGAGGCCGACCTGCGCCGCCACGAACGCCTCGCCGGTGTCGGCCAGCTCGCCGCCGATCTCGCCCACGAGATCCGCAACCCGCTCGCCGCGATCTCGGGCTCGATCCAGATCCTCGAAGCGGGAACCACGAACGGCGCGTCCGACGAGTCGGACGAGTCGAGGCGGCTGATGAACATCGTCGTGCGCGAGACGGATCGCCTGAACGCGCTCATCACCGACTTCCTGCACTATGCGCGGCCGGCGCCCGCGAAGCCGGCTCCGGTCGCGCTCGCGCGGGTGCTCGAGGACATGCGCCAGATCTTCGAGTCCGTACGCCCGCCCACGGTGACGCTCGAGACGAGCGCGCCGGCGGATCTGTACGTGCTCGCCGACGACCGCCAGCTCCGTCAGCTGCTCTGGAACCTGTACCTGAACTCGGTGCAGGCGATGCCGGCGGGCGGAAGGCTCGAGATCCGCGCCTCCGCGGCTCCTCAAGCCGGCTTCGGCGACGGCCGAAACGACACCCCGGAGGGTGCGGGCTTCGCCGCGCTCGAAGTGTCGGACACCGGCACGGGAATCCCTCCGGACGTGCTCGAGCGGATATTCGATCCCTTCTTCACCACCAAGGAAGAAGGGTCGGGGCTCGGCCTTGCGACCGTGCATCGGATCGCCGAAGGAAACGGAGGCCACGTGAGCGTCGAGAGCGCCGTCGGACACGGGACGCGCGTCCGCGTGCTGCTGCCGATCGCGGAGCCGGGCCGATGAGCGGCGGCGCGCGCATCCTCGTCGTCGACGACGAGCGCAGCATGCGGGAGTTCCTCGAGATCCTGCTGCGCAAGGAAGGCTACGACGTCACCACCGCGGGCGACGTCGACGGCGCGCTGCTGGCGCTCGAGTCCGACGACTTCGACCTCGTCATCTCCGACATCCAGATGCCGGGCAAGACCGGCCTCGATCTGCTCAAGGCGATCCGCGAGGCGAACGCCGACGCGCTGGTCGTGATGATCACGGCCTTCGCTACCACCGAGACCGCGATCTCCGCGATGAAGGAAGGCGCGTACGACTACGTGACCAAGCCCTTCAAGCTCGACGAGATCAAGCTCGTGGTGCAGAAGGCGCTCGAGAAGAAGAGCCTGGCCAGCGAGAACGCGCGCCTGCGCTCCGAGCTGCGCAGCGAACGCCGCGAGCGCCAGCTCGTCGGCACCAGTCTGCGCATGCAGCAGGTCTACGAGATGGTCGGCCGCGTCGCCGCGACCAAGACCAACGTCTTGATCGTCGGCGAGAGCGGCACCGGCAAGGAGCTGGTCGCGCGCGCGATCCACACCGAGAGCGAACGCTCCGAGGCGCCGTTCGTCGCGATCAACTGCGCGGCGATTCCCGAGAATCTGCTCGAGTCCGAACTCTTCGGGCACGTCAAGGGATCCTTCACGGGCGCCGTCGGCAACAAGCCGGGCCTCTTCGAGTCGGCCGACGGCGGCACGCTCTTCCTCGACGAGGTCGGCGAACTCTCGCTGCCGCTCCAGGTCAAGCTGCTGCGCGTCCTGCAGGAGAAGACGATCCGGCGCGTCGGCGGCAACTCGGACCGCCGCATCGACGTGCGCATCGTCGCCGCCACCAACCGCAAGCTCGAGGACGAAGTCGCCGCCGGGCGCTTCCGCGAGGATCTCTACTACCGCCTGAACGTGATCCAGCTCCAGCTTCCGCCGCTGCGCGATCGCATGGACGATCTCCCGCTGCTCGTGCACCACTTCGTCGAGAAGTTCTCGCGCGAGCTCGGCAAGTCGGTGCGCGGCCTCTCCGACGAGGCGATGCGGCTGCTGCGCGCGCACGCCTGGCCGGGCAACGTCCGCGAGCTCGAGAACAGCATCGAGCGCGCCGTCGCGCTCTCGCGCGGCGAGTGGATCGAGGCCGAGTCGCTGCCGCCGGCGCTCGGGCAGGGCGGCGCCACGGGCGAGCGTCCCGCCGCACCGTCCGCGCGCACGTCCGCGGGCAACGTCGACCTCGACAACCTGGTCGCCGACTACGAGCGCGGCCTGCTCCTCGACGCCCTGCAACGCGCCGGCGGCGTGAAGAAGCGCGCGGCGAACCTGCTCGGCATCTCGTTCCGCTCGTTCCGCTACCGGCTCGAGAAGCTCGGCCTGGACGACGACCCGGGCCGAGACGAGTAGGGCGGCGGCCTTGCGCGCCGGCGCACCGCGCCGCGGGCTGCTCGCGGAGGTGGTGGCGAGTCTCGCGCTGGTGATGTGCGCGGCGACGCTCGTCGTCGTGCTGCTGCTCTTCCACGCCGGAGAAGCGCGCCAGCGCGATCTGCTCGGGCGCGCGCTGCGCGCCGAGTCGCGCGCGTCGAACGCACCCGGAACGCAGGTGCTGCCCGGCACCGTCTGGTGGCGCGTCGGGTCCGACGGCACGGCGCGCGCCGCGGGCGGCAGCGCGACGGAGATCGACGCGGCGAGCGCCGCGCTGGCGGCCGCCGCGCGTGAGCGGCGTGCTTCGCTGCTCCAGCCGGGCGCGCCGTGGGAGCCGCTCCGCTTCGCGGCACCGGCGCCCGACGGCTCGGTCCTCGTCGCGCGCGCGCCGGCCTCGTTGCCGATGCGCGCGGCTCCGCTCGCGCTCGTCGCGCTGCTGCTCGCGATCGACGTCGCGCTCTTCACCTGGTTCGGCGCGAAACTGCTGCGACGCCGCGTGGTGGCGCCGCTCGAGCAGCTCGCGATCGCGACGCGTGAGCTCGCGGCCGGCGGCTTCGCGGCGCGGCTCGCGCCGAGCGGCCCGCGCGAGACGGTCGAGGTCGCAGAAGCCTGGAACGCGATGAGCGAGGCGCTCGCACGCCGCACGGCCGCCCTCGAAAAGGCGGTGGCCGAGTTGCGCGACGCCAACGCGGACCTGCGCGTCGCGCGCACGGGGCTCGAACGCGCGCAGCGGTTGGCCGCCGTCGGGCGGCTCGCGGCCGGTGTCGCGCACGAAGTCGGCAATCCGCTCGCGGCGATGCTCGCGTTCGTCGATCTCGCCGGCCGCGATCCCGGCCTGCGCGACGACTCGCGCTCGCACCTCGAGCGCGCCGCGGCGCAGGGCGACCGCGTGCGGCGCATCCTCCGTCAGCTGCTCGAGTTCTCGCGGCCGCCGCGCATGGAGCGCATGCCGGTGGATCTCGCC
>JALOQG010000044.1 GCA_025453505.1 Myxococcota bacterium
CGCGCACGTCCAGCGTGCGATGCGACACGACGGCTTCGGTCGGCTCGGCGCCCGACGCGATCGGCGCGAGGCCGAGCGCGAGAAGCAGGATCAGTCGGGGAATGCGATTCATCTCGATTCTCCATCCACTCGTTCGTGATTCCTCGTCGGACGTGTCAGAGGAGGCGGCGTTCGTGTTCTGCGATGGGGACGTCGTTCGCGCTCATGTCGCGGCGCCGCATGAGACCGCGCTCGTCGAAGTCCCAGTGCTCGTTGCCGTGGGTGCGGAACCACTGGCCGGCGGCGTCGTGCCACTCGTACTCGAAGCGCACCGAGATGCGGTTCTCGGTGAACGCCCAGAGCTCCTTCATCAGCCGGTACTCGAGTTCGTGCTGCCACTTGCGGCGCAGGAAGTCGCGAATCGCGTCGCGGCCGCGGAAGAACTCGGTGCGGTTGCGCCACTCCGAGTCTTCCGTGTACGCGAGCGCGACGCGTTCCGGGTCGCGCGTATTCCAGGCGTTCTCGGCCGCCTTCACCTTCGCGAGTGCGATCTCGCGGGTGAAGGGCGGCACCAGCGCCACCGGTGCTGCGCCGCCCATCACGCGGCCTCGTCGGCGAGCGCCGGCACCTTCGGGAAGTCCACCTCGGTCTGGGCGACGCGATTCAGGTAGTTGGTGAGCGCGGAGAGCGCGACGTGCGCCACGATCTCGGCGATCTCGCCGTCGCCGAAGCCGGCGCCGCGGACGCGCTCGAGTTCGGCATCGTCGACGGCGCCGCGCGACGCGACCACCGCGAGTGCGAAGCGGATCGCGGCGCGAGCCCGCGGGTCGCTCGCCTCGCCGCGGCGCGCCGCAACGACGTCGCCGTCCGCGAGGCCCGCGTTCTTGCCGAGCAGCGAATGCGCCGCGAGGCAGTAGTCGCAGGCGTTCTCCTCGGCGATCGCGAGTGCGAGCTGCTCGCGCAGCTTCGCCGGGAGGCGGCCCGCACCGAGCGCGCCGGAGAGCCCGAGGTAGCCCTCGAGCACGGCCGGCGAGGTCGCCATGGTGCGTACGAGGTTGGGGACGCCGCCGAGCTTCTTGGCGACGCCGTCGAGCAGCGTCTTGCTCTTGCCCGTGGCCTGGGCGGGATCGAGGGCTTGCAGTCGGGACATGGGATCCTCCTGGGAAGCGACCGTGGTGCGGTCGCGGGCGGAGTGATTGCAGCGATCGTGCCCGCACGCAGAGAACCTCAAGCCATTGATTTAATTGTTGTTCTAGTTCGATCCAAAGCACGATATTTCGTTTGATCACGATCTTTCGGTTGTTACGACGAAAATCCGTGATAGCGTGCTCCCGTGTCGGACGACTCCCTGCTCCAGGTCGCATTGGCCGCGGCAGAAGCTCGCGTACCCGCCGCCGTGCTCCGGACCATCGTGGACGGCCTCACCGAAAACGCGGGTCTCGCGCTCGCCCGCGTCTGGCTCGTCGGCGCGGGCGGGCCGTGCGACGCCTGCCCGATGCGCGACGAGTGCCCCGACCGGACGCGCTGTCTGCACCTGGCCGCGAGCGCCGGCAATCCGCATCACGACGAGCGCGAGCGCTGGGCGCGGATCGACGGAGATTTCCGCCGCTTCCCGCTCGGCGTACGGAAGGTCGGACACGTCGCCGCGACGGGCGAGCCGCTGCTGGTCGAGGACATCGAGCGCGACGCGGCGTGGATCGCGCGGCCGGAGTGGGCGCGCGCGGAAGGCATCAAGAGTTTCGCGGGACACGCTCTGGTGTTCCACGGCGAGGTGCTCGGGGTGCTCGCGGTGTTCTGCCGCATCGGGATCGGGCCCGCGAAGTTCGAGCAACTGCGCGGCTTCGCGGCGCAGGCAGCGGTCGCGATCGCCAACGCGCGCGCCTTCGAGGAGCTGGCGCACCTGCGCGAGCGGCTCGAGCGCGAGCGCGACTATCTGCGCGAGGAGGTGCGCGCCGCACGTCAACACGGGGCGATCGTCGGGTCGAGCCCCGCCTTGCGCACCGCACTCGAGCAGATCGATCTCGTCGCTCCGACCGATGCGAGCGTGCTCGTGCTCGGCGAATCCGGCACCGGCAAGGAGCTGGTCGCGCAGGCGATCCACGAGCACGGCCCGCGCGCCGCCGCCGCGCTCGTGCGCGTCAACTGCGCGGCGGTTCCACGCGAGCTCTTCGAGAGCGAGTTCTTCGGCCACGCGCGCGGTGCGTTCACGGGCGCGATCCGAGATCGCGTGGGGCGTTTCGAACTCGCGGATCGCGGCACGCTCTTCCTGGACGAGGTCGGCGAGATTCCGCTCGAGCTCCAGGGCAAGCTGCTGCGTGTCCTCCAAGAGGGCACCTTCGAGCGGGTCGGCGAGGACCGCACGCGCCGCGTGGACGTGCGCGTGATCGCGGCGACCAATCGGGACCTGCGCCACGAAGTGGAAGCGGGCCGCTTCCGCGAGGATCTCTACTACCGGCTAGCGGTTTTTCCGATCGAGCTGCCGCCGTTGCGCGAGCGTCGCGGAGACATCGGCGCGCTCGCGGCGCATTTCCTCGCGCTGGCGACCCGGAAGCAGGGAAAGCCCGAGCTGCGTCTCACGAACCGTGACGTCGAACTCCTCGAACGCCATCCGTGGCCGGGCAACGTGCGCGAGCTGGCCAGCGTGATGGAGCGCGCCGCGATTCTCTCGCGCGGTGGGCGGCTCTCGATCGAGGCCGTGCTGCCCCGGCCTCGCGCGAACGCATTCGCTTCTGCTCCGCGCAGCGTCGCGACGGCCATGGTGCCGGGGCCGATCGAGAGCGAGCGCGAACGCAAGCAGCGGGATCGCGCCAACATCGAGGCGGCGCTGGCGGCGAGCGGTGGCAAGATCTACGGGCCCGGTGGCGCCGCCGAGCTGCTCGGCATGCGGCCGACGACGCTCGCCTCGCGCATCCAGAAATACGGCATCGGCCGGCGGCGCTGAGTTCGCGACCGCGACGAAAAACGGCGCCGGCACTCGCGCGCCGGCGCCGTTCGATGCGAAGCGGGTCGCGAAGCTAGAAGACGATCACGCCGCGCGCGTTGACGCCGGCGACCATGTCGTCGAAGGCCTGCTGGGCCTGGTCGATCGAGTAGGTGGCGGTGACCAGCTCGTCGAGCTTCAGGCGGCCGCCCTTGTAGAGGTCGAAGAGGCGCGGGAAGTCGTAGGCCGGCCGCGCGCCGCCGTACATCGAGCCGACCAGGGTCTTTTCCTGGAACGGCATCAGGAACGCGCCGAGCGTCACGGTCTCGGTCGGCTTCGAGACGCCGACGACGACCGCCATGCCGCCCTTGTGCACGCAGTTGTAGGCCTGCGCGATCGTCGCGCCGAAGCCGATGCACTCGAACGCGTAGTCGGCGCCGCCGCCCGTCATCAGCATGATCTTGCCGACCGCGTCGCCGTCGGTGTTCGGATTGATCGTGTCCGTCGCACCGAAGGCGCGCGCGAACTCGAGCTTCTTGTCCGACATGTCCACCGCGATGATGCGATTCGCGCCCGCGATCGCGCAGCCCTGGATCGTGTTGAGGCCGACGCCGCCGGCGCCGAACACGACGCAGGTGGAGCCCGGCTCGACCTTGGCGGTGTTGAGCGCGGCGCCCGCGCCGGTCATCACCGCGCAGCCGACGATCGCGGCCTTGTCCATGCCGATCGACGGGTCGATCTTGATCACGCTGTCGCTGTGCAGCGTCGCGTACTCGGTCATCACGCCGACGCCGGCGAAGTGGTTCAGCGTCTGGCCCTTCGCGTCCTTGAAGCGGCTGGTGCCGTCGGCCAGCGTGATCGTCGTCTTGGCCGACACGTCGCAGAGTTGCGGCTTGCCGATCACGCAATAGCGGCACTTGCCGCAGACGGGCACCCAGGACACGACGACGGTGTCGCCGACGGCGACGTTCGTGACGCCTTCGCCGATCTCGCAGATCGTGCCGGCGGCCTCGTGGCCGAGCACCACCGGCGGCGGCAGCGGAATCGTGCCGTTGGTCGCCGAGAGGTCGCTGTGGCAGACGCCGCAGGCGCCCACCTTGATCATCACTTCGCCGCGCTTCGGCGACTCGACGCTGATCGTCTCGACGACGACCGGCTTGTTCCACTCGCGGCAGAGGACCGCCTTGGACTGCTTGGCCATGGGAGGCTTCTCCTGGCTCGCGCGACTCGCTGACGCGCGGCGAATTGATGGGGACGTGGAGGCCGGCCAGTCTAGGAGAGGCCTGACTCCGATGTCAAAGCGCAGCGGGAACTCGCGACGTCCCGCCGACAGCGCGTATGATCGGCAGCGCGTCGCGAGGAGGGCGCGCCCGATGACGATCCGCGCATTCCGTTCCGAAGACGCGGGCGCCCTCGTCGCGATCGCGCGCAGTTGCGCGCGCGGCGAGACGGACTTCGTGCTGGTCCCGCTGTGGGAAACCGAGCGCGATCTGTTCGCGGAGTACGAGCGGCACGGCGTCGCGCCCGAAGACCATCTGCTCGTCGCCGAAGCCGGAGACGGCGTGGTGGTCGGCTGCACGGGCTTCGTGCGCCGCCCCTCGGCGTCGGCTGCCGGACTCGTGTGCCCGATCGTCGCGCGCGATTCGCGCGGTCACGGCACCGGCGGCGAACTCCTGCGCGCGGCACTCGCGATGGGCGGAGAGCTCGGCGTGAAGCTGGTCTCGGCGGCGATCGGCGTGCGCAATCGCGCGGGCTACTCGCTGCTGACCGCGCTCGGCTTCCGGCCCGCGCGCCAGCACTACCTGATGCGGCTCGACGACGTGCCGATCGCCGTGCGGCTGCCGATCGAAGGACTGCAGCTCGACGTCGCCCGCGCCGACGATGCGGACGCGATCCTCGCGATCTACACCGCGTGCGGCTTCGAGCCGCGCACGCCCGAGGCGATGCGCACGCTGCTCGCCGACGGCCGCCACGCGCACGCCGTCGCGCGCCACGGGAGCCGGGTCGTCGCGTTCGCGGAGATCGAGACGCACTGGGCGGAGCGGCCGTGGGTCGCGTTCGTCGGCGTCGACACGCTCTTGCAGAACCGCGGCGTCGGATCGGCGCTCGTTTCGTGGGCGCTCGTGCGCCAGTTCGAGGCGGGCGCACAGAGCGCGCTGCTGCTGCTCTCGCCGGGCAACCGACCCGCGCTGCAGGCCTACGAAAAGGCGGGCTTCCACCGCCACCGGCTGATCGACGTGCTCGAGAAGGGTCTCTGACTACAGGCTGGCGAACACCGCGTTCATCAGCGCGGTCGCGCGCGGGCCGATCAAGAAGAGCCCGCTCTCCATCCGGTTCATCGCGTACCCGAAGCCGACGCGCGCCTCGGGATCCGCGAAGCCGAGCGAGCCGCCCATCCCCGAGTGGCCGAACGCGCGCGGATTCGGGCCGATCGGCTCCGCCGCGGTGCCGACCTGGAAGCCGAGGCCGAACTTCGTGTCGAGGATCGGGATCACGTTGTCCGGGCCGCTGCGCTGCTCGGTGCGCGCCCGATCGATCGCCTCGGGCGAGAGCACGTCGACACCATCGAGCGTCCCACCGCACGCGAGCGCGCCGTAGATGCGCGCCAGCGCGCGGGCGTTGCCGGTGCCGTTCGCAGCCGGGATCTCGGCGCCGCGCCACACGCGCGAATTGAAGCCGCCGGTCGGAATCGGGTTCATGAAGGCCTTCAGCGCGTACGGCTTCGCCTTCGCGATGATCTCGGCGAACATGTTCTGCTCGCCGGGCTTCGGGCCCTCCATCAGGAGGTCGGCCGTGCGCGCGTCGAAGTCGGGCGGCGTGCCGATCCAGAGTTCGGCGCCGAGCGGCCCCGCGACCTCGTCGCGGAAGTAGCGGCCGACGCTCTGCCCCGTGATGCGCCGCACGAGTTCGCCGACGAGATAGCCGTACGTGATGGCGTGGTAGCCGTGCTCGCGACCCGGATCCCAGAGCGGCGCCTGCGCGGCGAGCGCACGCGCCATCACGTCCCACTCGTAGAGCGCCGTCGGCGGCAGCGGGTCGATCACGGCGGCGAGGCCCGCACTGTGGTCGAGCAGCCAGCGCACCGGGATCGCGCCCTTGTCCGCCTGCGCGAACTCCGGCCAGTAGCGCGCGACCGGCGCGTCGAGGTCGAGCTTGCCCTGGTCGACGAGACGATGGGCGCAGATCGCCGCCATGCCCTTCGTGGTCGAGAACAGGTTGACGATCGTGTCCTGCCGCCAGGCGCGCGTGCGCTCGAGGTCGGCGTGTCCCGCCCACAGGTCCACGACCGGCCGGCCTTCGAACGTCACCGCGACGGCCGCGCCGAGTTCGTCCGGGTTCGCGAGCTGCTAGGTGAAGAGATCGCGCACGCGGGCGAAGCGCGCGTCGCAGGTTCCATGGATTTCCGGGGCCGCCATGTCGCTCCTCTCGTGCATCGTTCGAATCACTGCGCGCCGCAGCGTACGCGCGGATGCCGCTCAGCGCCCGACCGCGTCCTCGAGCAGGGCCGCGAGCCGCACGCCCGCCTGCTGCAGCCGGCGCGCGACGACGGGAAGGCTCCGCTCGAAGTACGCGTCGCCGAACGCCGCCCCTTCGCGCGCCTCGAAGGTGTGTGCGCGCGCGAGCGCGAGCGACTCCTCCGCCCACACGCGCGGATCGCGCGACTCCGTCCACTGCGCTCGCTCGGCGGGCGTCACGGCGTCCGACAGCGAGTGCGCCCACGAGCGCCAGCGCGGCCCGCGTTTGCGGCCGCGCTCGCGCAGCTCGCGCGCGATGAGCCCGCTGTCCCAGAGCCGGTGCAGCGTGGTCGGCTTGCCGTCGAAGCGGACGTCCAGCGTCGTGCCGCCGCGGCCGTCGAGGTGGCTCACGTGCAGGGGCTGGTGCACGTCGCCGACGAAGTGCGCGACGAGCCGCAGCGCGAGCGCACGATCGGTCCGTTCCTTCGCCGGGTCGGCGAGCCGGTCGCGCTCGATCTCGATCGCACCGATCACGCACTTGCAGCGGCGCGACACGCGCAGCGCCGTGCCTTCCGGATCGACGTTGACGTAGTGCAGCGGCTCGAGATGGGCCCAGCGGCGATTGCGGCGCGCGTCCGTGTCGGCCCAGGCCGACGCCTCGGCGAGCGTCTCGCCTTCGTCGAGCAGCGCGCGCAGCGCCTGCTTCGTCTCCGGCGCCAGCGCGCGCCACGCGATCTCGCCGACGATGCGGTGGCCGTCCGGTCCCCAGGCGGATGCGCCGGAGGCGGGACCGAGTAGGGCGAAGAGAACGAGCAGGAGACGCGGCAAGTGCTGGATCATGCGAGGCCGCACGGTAGGGCACGGCCCTGCACGCGGGCGACCCGCCGCCACGATCTCTCGTGACGGCCACGATCTTCCGATGAGCACGCACGAGACTTCGTGGGAGCGAAGCGTGATCCAGCCGGACGAGATCGAGCCGGTCGGCCTCGACGCCGCCGAGGCGCGGCGCGCGGACGACGTACTCGCACGCGCCGTACGCGGACTGCGCGAGCGCGCCGGCTTCGCATTCGCACAGATCTGGCTCGCCGGACTCGGCGATCGCTGCGACGCGTGTCCGCTTCGCGATGCGTGCCCCGATCGGACCCTGTGTCTGCACCGCGCCGCGATCGACGCGGGCGACGCGAACGCCGCGCCACTCGCCGAACGTGCGCCGCTCGGCCGTGGATCGCTCGGGCAGGTCGCGACGCGAGGGACGGCGCTCTGCGGTCGCGTCGCGGACGACCCGGTCGATCGCGCCTGCTTCGGCGCCGAGCCCTTCCTCGCGCTCCAGCCACTCGTCTTCCGCGGCGAGAGCATGGGCGTCCTGGGAGTCGGCGCGAAGGAGTCGATCGGTGCGGACGCGCACGCGCGGCTCGCGAGCTTCGCCGCGCACCTCGCGATCGCGATCGCGCACGCGCGCACGGCCGACGAGCGCGTCCGCCAACAGCGTCAGCTGACGCGCGAGCGCGATCTCCTGCGGGAAGACCTCGAGCACGCGCTGGGTCACGGCCCCCTCGTCGCCGAGGGCGCCGCGGGACGCAAGCTGCGCGAGCAGATCGAGCTGTGCGCTCCGATCGACGCGTGCGTGCTGATCCTCGGCGAAGCCGGCACCGGCAAGCGCCGCGTGGCGCACGCCGTCCACGCCGCGAGCGGACGCGCCGACGCACCGCTGGTGCCCGTCGAGTGCGGCACAGTCACGCCCGAGCGTTTCGCCGAACGCGCCGCGCTCGCCGAGCACGGAACGCTGCTGCTGCGCGACGTCGAGGCGTTGCCGCGCTTCGCCCAGCGCGCGGCGCTGCGCGCCGAGGCGCGGATCGTCGCGACGACCCGCAGCCACCTGCGCGCGGTGGTCGCCGCGGGACGCTTCGACGCCGCGCTCTACCACCACCTCTCCGTCTTCCCGATCGAGGTCGCGCCGCTGCGGGAGCGCCGCGAAGACATCGCCCCGCTCGCACGCCACTTCCTGCGCTGCGCCGCGCGCCACTGCGGCCGCCCCGAGCCGCACCTTTCCACGGACGATCTGCGCGCGCTCGAAGCGCGCGCCTGGCCCGGCAACGTGCGCGAACTCGCCGAGACGCTCGAACGCGCGGTCCGCGCGTCCAGCGGAGCGCGGCTCGCGCTCGACGCGGCCGAAGCGATCGGATCGCCGCGCGCACGCGGCGTCGAAACCGAGGCCCAGCTTCGCCAGCGCGAGCGCGACAACCTGCTCTCGGCGCTCGCCGCCGCGGGCGGCCGCGTCTACGGCGCGCGCGGCGCCGCCGCGCTGCTCGGCGTACGGCCGACGACGCTCGCCTCGCGGCTGCGCGCGCTCGGAATCGATCGCGCACGACTCGCCGCTCAGAAGCGGTCGGACGGCCAGTAGCAGAAACGCTCGGGCGGGAGCAGGCGCGCGAGGTATGCGACGTCGCTCTCGCCGGGCTCGGACGACACGCCTGTGCGACGCGCGAGCGCAGCGGCGTCGAGCACGCGCAGCATCGTCGTGCGCTCCTCGAAGAGCTTGACCGTGACGCCGCGCGCCGCGAGCGCGGCGGCGAGCGCGGGATCGTCGTACGCGGGCGCCACCAGCATGCGGCGCCAATCGGCGGAGTCGCGCCCCGCGTCCGCCGCGACCGGATCGGGATCGCGCGGCGCCATCAATCCGACCACCAGATCGGCGAGCGCCGCGATCGCGTCGGGTGCTTCGCTGCGGCCGATCTCGGTCACGAGGTATGCGCCCCCGAGCATGCAGCCGCGCGCATGGGCATGGACGCGACCCGCGGCGTCGCGCGCGACGACGAAGTCCTCGTGCGGATTGCCGGCGAGCGCGAGCTGCGCGCGCCAGTCGTCGCGATCGCGCACGACGGTGCCGTCGAGCGCCGCGGAGGTCCGCTCGTGCAGCGCGATGACGGCGTCGAGATCGCGCGTCGCGTCGAAGGGTTCGCCATGCGGTGCGCCGATCGCGGGGCCGCGCAGCCACAGCTCGCGCGGGCGCGGCCAGAGCGTCCAGCCGAGCCGGCCGTAGAAGGCGTGCCGCGCGGCGAAGAGCAGCGAGAGCTCCATGCCGCGCGCGCGCATGTCGGCCACGGCCGCTTCGAGCAGCGCGGACGCGACCCCGCTGCCGCGCGCGGCCTCGCTGGTGAAGACGGAGCCGATGCCGCCGGCCGGGACGACCGCGCCGCGCACGCGCAAGCGGCGCGGGAACACCTGTACGCAGGCGACGAGCCGCCCGTCTCGCTCGGCGACGTGGAAGTTCGCGTCGCGATAGGTCGGATCGCACTCGACGTAGCGGCGGAAGAAGTCGCGCCCGCGCAGCGGCCCGCCGAGCTCCCATTCGTCGAGCAGGTCGAGCACGGCCTCTCGCTCGCCGGCCCGCAGCGTTCGCACCCGCGGCGCGCCGTGTGAGGTGTCGAGGCCGGGCATCGGGAGGCACCCTTCTCTAGTTTGTGGCGCCGCGCGGAGCGGCGCGCGCGACCCTAGCCACGACGTCCCGCGCGGGTCAACCGAAGCGATCGGCGGGCCGCAGCCGCGGACCGGAACGGGTGAGCAGGCATCGATGCAGACGACACGCCCCGCTTCTCCGTCGCCGACGCTCTGGTACGACCTGACGGCGCTCGATCGCTTCGTCGGCAACGTGACGGGCATCCAGCGCGCGATCTCGGCGGTCGCACGCGCGCTGCTCGACGGCGCCGCGCCGATGCCCGCGCGCTTCTGCACGTGGCGCAAGAAGATGGGTTTCTTCGAAGTGTCGGCGGCGGACACGGCGGCGCTGCTCGGGACGCTCGGACGCCGGCCGCGCAGCGATGCGAACGAGCGCTGGGAGAAGATCCAGCGGCGGATCCGTCGGCGGATCGGGGTCGCGCATCCGCCCGTGGCGCCGCTCGCGCCCGGCGACTTCCTGGTGAACCTCGGATTCGGCAATCACCCGGACCGGCACCGGCCCGGCGTCGCCGACTTCCTCGCGAAGCACGGAACCCGCTACGTCGGATTCATCTACGACGTGCTGCCGCTCCGCTACCCCGAATGGTGGAGCTTCGAGCAACAGGCGATGACGCGGGACTGGTTCGCATTCACGGGACGTCACGCCGATCTCGTGCTGTGCTGCTCGGAGGCGAGCCGGCGCGACGCGAAGTGGTTCTTCGACCGCGAGGCGATCCCGTCGCCGGCGCTCGCCACCGTGCGGCTCGGCGGCGACTTCGTCACCGCGCGAACGCGAAACGCGGGAACAGCGCCCGTCCGGCCGCGCCCCTTCGTGCTCTACGTCAGCTCGCTCGACGTGCGCAAGAACCACCGCACGCTGTTCCAGGTGTGGAAGCGGTTGCTCGCGAAACACGGCGCCGACGCGACGCCGGATCTCGTCTGCGTCGGTCGGCCGGCCGCACTGGTGGACGACTTCCTCACCGAGGTCGAGAACGCCGGACGCCTCGGCGGCCGGCTCGTGTTCCTGCAGGGCGTGGACGACGCGAAGCTCGCGGATCTCTACGAGGCGTGTCTCTTCACGGTGTTCCCGTCGATCGCCGAGGGCTGGGGCATCCCCGTGACCGAGAGCCTCTCGCACGGCAAGTACTGCGTGGCCTCGGGCGCGTCGTCGCTGCCCGAGGTCGGCGGCGATCTGTGCGACTACCACGACCCGCTCGACGTCGGCGCCGCGTTCCGCCTGATCGAGCGCGCCTGCTTCGACGCGGAGCTGCGCGCGGCGCGCGAGGCGCGCATCCGCGCGTGCTTCCACGGCGAGAGCTGGAACGAGTGCGCCGCGTCCATCGCGCGCGCGCTGCTGGCCGCGCCGTGACGATCTGGTGCGATCTCTCCGCGCTGGTGCGCCACAGCGGGTCCGTGTCCGGGATCCAGCGCGCCGTGTCCGGCCTCGCGGGCGGACTGATCGAGTCGCGCGGCGCGCGCTCGCTGCGCTTCTGCTCGTTCGACAAGCAGAGCGGATTCGCGGCGCTCGCCGAGCGCGACGTCGAGGATCTGCTCGCGACGCTCGGTGCGCCCGGCGAAGCGGACGACGACGAGCAGAAGGGACTGCTCGAACGGCTGCGGCACCGCGTCGCACGCCCCACGCTGCGCGCGCCCTTCGCGCCGGGCGACCTGCTCTTCAACCCCGGCTTCACGACGTACAAGCCGAAGCAGCTCGGCGAAGTCGCCGCGCTGCTCGCGCGCGTCGCGTACGTCGGCTTCGTGTACGACCTGCTGCCGGTGCTCTTCCCGGAGTGGTGGACGCCCGTGCAGCAGCGGCGCTATCGCGCGTGGTTCGAGTGGAG